>CATDDF010000042.1 GCA_949498175.1 Alphaproteobacteria bacterium
CAGACCAAGTCGCCAAATTTGGCGGTGAGCATTATAAATATGGCTTCACCACGGAAATTGATGTCGACAAAATTCCCAATGGTCTCAGCGAAGACATTATCCGTTTCATCTCGGCCAAAAAGGAAGAGCCGCAATGGCTGCTCGATTGGCGTTTGGACGCTTATGAGCGTTGGAAGACAATGGATGAGCCCGATTGGGCGCATGTCGATTACCCGAAAATCGACTATCAGGATTTGTGCTATTACGCGGCACCGAAATCGATGGAAGACGGCCCGAAAAGCCTTGATGAGGTCGATCCGCAATTGCTGGAAACCTATTCCAAGCTCGGCATTCCGCTGCAAGAGCAGGAAGTATTGGCAGGGGTTCGCAAAGTGGCGGTTGACGCGGTGTTTGACAGCGTCTCGGTCGGCACGACCTTCCGCGAAGAGCTGGCCAAAGATGGCGTGATTTTCTGCTCCTTCTCGGAAGCGGTGCAAGAGCACCCTGACTTGGTGAAAAAATATCTCGGTTCGGTTGTGCCGAAATCGGATAATTATTTTGCCGCACTCAACTCGGCCGTCTTCTCGGACGGGTCGTTTTGCTATATCCCGCCGGGTGTGAAATGCCCGATGGAGCTGTCGACCTATTTCCGCATCAATGAGGCCAATACGGGCCAATTTGAGCGCACTTTGGTGATTGCCGATAAGGGTGCTTATGTCAGCTATTTGGAAGGCTGCACGGCGCCCATGCGCGATGAAAATCAACTGCACGCAGCGGTTGTGGAATTGGTGGCGCTGGAAGATGCCGAGATTAAATATTCGACCGTGCAAAACTGGTATCCGGGCGATGAAAACGGCAAGGGCGGCATTTATAATTTCGTCACCAAGCGCGGTGATTGCCGCGAGGCACGCGCGCGCATCAGTTGGACGCAAGTTGAAACCGGTTCAGCCGTGACGTGGAAATATCCAAGCTGCATTTTGCGCGGTGATGACTCGGTCGGTGAGTTTTACTCGATTGCCATTTCCAACAATATGCAGCAAGTCGATAGCGGCACGAAAATGCTGCATCTGGGCAAAAACACATCCAGCCGTATCATCTCCAAAGGCATTTCGGCAGGGCGCTCGTCAAACGCTTATCGCGGGCAGGTGAACGTGCATCCGAAGGCATCGGGCGCACGCAATTTCACCCAATGCGACAGTCTGCTGATTGGCGATAAATGCGCCGCCCATACCGTGCCTTATATTGAGGCGAAAAACCTCTCCGCCGTATTGGAGCATGAGGCGACGACCTCGAAAATCAGCGATGATCAGTTGTTTTTCTGCCAGCAGCGTGGCCTCGATGCCGAGGAAGCGGTGGCGCTCATCGTCAACGGGTTTTGCCGCGATGTGTTGCAACATTTGCCGATGGAATTTGCGGTTGAAGCGCAAAAGCTGGTCGGTATTTCATTGGAAGGAAGCGTTGGATGAGTGCTTTGCTTGACATCAATAATCTGCACGCCGGTGTCGACGGCACGCCCATATTGAACGGCCTGTCCCTGGCCATTCAACCGGGTGAAGTGCATGCGATTATGGGGCCGAATGGCTCCGGCAAGTCGACGCTTTCTTACGTGCTGTCGGGCAAGGACGGCTACGAGGTGAGCGATGGTGAGATGCTGTTTGACGGCCGGTCTTTGGCCGATATGGCGCCCGAAGAGCGCGCCATTGCCGGTCTGTTTTTGGCTTTTCAATATCCGCTTGAAATTCCCGGCGTCACCAATATGACATTTTTGAAAACCTCACTGAACGCCATTTTGCGAGGTCGCGGTGAAGACGAGATGGATGCGGCCAGCTTTCTGCGTCTGGCACGCGAAAAGTCGCGCGCGCTTGGCATGAATGACGAGATGCTGAAGCGGCAATTGAATGTCGGCTTTTCGGGTGGCGAGAAAAAGCGCAATGAAATTTTGCAAATGGCCATGCTGGAACCGAAGCTGGGGATTTTGGATGAAACCGATAGCGGTCTTGATATTGACGCGCTGAAAACCGTAGCTGAGGGGGTCAACGCATTGCGCGCGCCCGATCGCGGCATGCTGGTTATCACCCATTATCAGCGTCTGCTTGATTTCATCAAACCCGATGTCGTGCATGTCATGGCGGCCGGTCAAATCGTCAAATCGGGCGGCCCTGAATTGGCTTTGGAACTCGAAAAATCGGGTTATGGCGAATATGTTGGAGAGGCCGTAAATGCTTGAGGCACAAGCCTATTTTGACCGCGTCAGCGGTCGCTTGCCGGGCGATGCGGCGACCCGCGCCAAGGCTTTGGCGGCGGCGGAAAAGCTCGGCCTGCCGACCCGTCGGCAAGAAGCGTGGCACTATACTGATTTGGCGCGGCTGCTTGGCATGGCAGCTGACGACCGCATTGACGCGATTGATTTTTCAGCCATGGCGCCGCTTATGGCGGTGTTTGAAAACGGCACATTGGTAGATGCACCGGCAGCCGATGGGCTGACTGTGCAGCCATTTGAGGCAGCAGTAATCGGTGATGATGCGATGCTCAACTACAATGCAGCGCTGGCGCAAGATGGCCTCAATGTTGAGATTGACGGGCAGCTGGCGCAGCCTTTGCTCATAACCACATCGGGCAGCAATGCCATGCACCTGCATCATAAGATTAAACTGGCCGATGGCGCGAAAGTGGTGCTGGTCGATAATCATATGAGCGCCGCTTATACCAATGCGCGTTTTGATATTGCGCTTGGCGAAGGCGCTGAATTGACGCTTATTCGCTCGCAGCAAGCAGGGCATCAGGTCAATGTTTCGGATGTTTCACTGGCGCGCGCGGCTCGGTTTAAGTCGGTGGCACTGGTCAGCGGTGGCGCTTTGGCGCGGCACGAGGCACGTATTGGCCTGATGGCAGAAGGGGCGCATGCGGACTTGCATAGCGCCGTGCTGGGTCACAATAAAAATCACGCTGATTTCACCTATGAAATTGACCATCAAGCGGCCAATACGAGTAGCCATACAACCGCTTATAATGTGCTCGACGACGCGTCGCGCGGCGTATTTCAGGGCAAGGTGATTGTGCGCCAAGACGCGCAGCATGTTGATGCGCAAATGCAGACCCGCGCCATGATGCTGTCTGACGGGGCGGAGATGGACGCCAAGCCCGAATTGGAAATTTACGCTGATGACGTCGTCTGCGCACATGGCTCAGCGATTGGCGAGTTGGATAGGGACGCGCTTTTCTTCTTGCGCGCGCGGGGTCTTGATGAGGCTAGCGCACGGCATTTGCTGGTTGCCGGATTTTTTGAGCAAGTGCTGGCGCATATTGATGATGCGGCTTTGGCTGATGTATTTCGTGCGCTGCTGGCGCAAAAAATCACTGCGCAATTTGCCGATGCGGAGGCCGCGTAATGTCTGCCGCATTTGACGTCAACGCCATTCGCGCGCAATTCCCGGGTCTTTCGCAAGAGGTTTACGGCAAGCCATTGATTTATCTTGATAATGCCGCCTCGGCGCAAAAGCCCACGGCGGTGCTGGACCGCATGCACGATTTTGCGACTTATGAATATGCCAATGTGCATCGCGGCCTGCATTATCTGTCAAACAATGCAACCAATACCTTTGAAGCGGCGCGTGAGACAACGCGCAAATTCGTGAATGCGGAAAGCACCGAGCAAATCATTTTTACGGGCGGCGCGACCGATGCCATCAACCTGGTCGCTTATGGTTTCCTTGAGCCGCAAATCCAAGAAGGCGACGAGATTATCCTGTCGGAAATGGAGCACCACTCGAACATCGTGCCGTGGCATTTCATGCGCGAGCGGCACGGTGCAGTTTTGAAATGGGTGCCGGTGACCGATGAGGGTGAGTTGGATATGGCGGCCTATGAGGCGGCGTTTTCCGACAAGACAAAATTTGTTGCGCTGACCCAAATGTCGAATGCGCTGGGCACGATTACCCCGGCCAAGCAATTGGTTGATATTGCGCATGATCACGGTGTGCCGATTTTGCTCGATGGCTGTCAGGGCGCGGTGCATTTGAAAAATGACATGCAAAAGCTGGGCGCTGATTTTTATGTATTCTCCGGCCATAAGGTTTATGGCCCGACCGGCATTGGCGTTTTGTATGGCAAGGCTGACAAGTTGGCGGAGATGCGCCCGTTCCGTGGCGGCGGCGAGATGATCCGCGAAGTGTCAAAAGACGTCATCACCTATGGCGACGCGCCGCATCGCTTTGAAGCGGGCACGCCGCCGATTATTGAGGTTATCGGATTGGGCGAAGCGCTGAACTGGATGATGAATATCGGCTTTGATACCATGCAAACGCATGAAGAAGCGCTGCGCGACCACGCGATGGAAGCTGTCGGCGCGATCAACCGCGTCAAGATTTACGGCACGGCGAAAGAAAAGGGGGCGATTGTCTCCTTTGGCGTCGATGGCATTCATCCGCATGATTTGGCGACAGTGATTGACCGCAGCGGTGTGGCGGTGCGGGCAGGGCATCATTGCGCGCAGCCCTTAATGGAACGGTTCAATGTGCCGGCCACGGCGCGCGCCAGCTTTGCCGTTTACAATACGCATGAAGAGGTGGACGCGCTCGCCGAAGCCCTGCATAAGGCAATTGATTTTTTCGGGTGATGCATGAATGACGAAAAAGACATGCCGGTAATTGACACCTCCGCGCCTGAAAAGGCGGCGGAAACGCAAGAGCCTGTGGCCATTGAGGATTTGTCGCCGGAAATGGCAGCCCTGACCGATGATATTATCGGCGCGATGAAAAGCGTCTATGACCCCGAGATTCCCGTCGATATTTACGAGTTGGGATTGATTTACCGCGTCGATATTTCTGATGATCGCGATGTTACGATTGATATGACGCTGACCGCGCCGGGTTGCCCCGTGGCTGAACACATGCCGCGTTGGGTTGAAGATGCGGTGCGCTCAGTGGACGGTGTCGGCGATGTTATGGTAAATATGACATTCGAGCCACCTTGGGACCCCAGTCGCATGTCGGATGAAGCCCGCGTTGCGTTGAATATGTTTTAACGAAACGGAAGAGATATGAGCCAGACTTACGAATTGCCGAAAGCCATAACGCTGACCGACCGCGCCGCCGAGCGCGTGAAATCAATCATGGCGAAATCGGAAACGCCGAAAATCGGAATTCGCCTCGGGGTGAAAAACGGCGGCTGTGCGGGCATGGAATACACAATGGATTATGCTGAAGAAAAGCAGCCATTGGATGAGGTTGTTGAAGATAAAGGCGTGACCATTCTCATTGAAGCGAAAGCGGTGTTGTTTTTGCTGGGCACGGAAATGGATTGGGAAGAAGACAAGCTGTCGGCCGGTTTTCGCTTCAACAATCCAAACCAAACCGATGCATGCGGCTGCGGCGAAAGCGTGACCATAGTACCGGCGCAAGCACGGGTAAAACAGTAATCCCAGAACATTAAGGGAAGCAAATGGACCAATCACTGGACACGATTTTGCAGTTGCTCAAGCTCGAGCGGTTGGAGGTAAACCTGTTCCGCGGCCAAAGCCCGAATGAGCAGCGCCAGCGCGTATTTGGCGGGCAAGTGCTCGGCCAAGCGCTGATGGCTGCCTGCTATACGGTGGAAGATATGTTCTGCCACAGCTTTCACAGCTATTTTCTGCGCCCCGGTGACCCCGACACGCCGATTATTTATGAAGTCGACGCGGCGCGCGACGGCAAAAGCTTTGCCTCAAGGCGCGTTATCGCGATTCAGCATGGCAAGCAGATTTTCAATATGGCGGCCAGCTTTCAGCGTCATGAAGAAGGCCGCGAACACCAAATGCAAATGCCCTATGCGCCTGACCCTGAAACACTGAAGAGCGACTATGAAATTCGCCTCGAAAATGCCGAGAAAATTCCGGAAAAATTTCGCGATAGCTGGCTGCGCCGCCGCCCGTTTGAAATTCGCCCGGTCAGCCCGAAGGATATTTTTAATCCCGAACCGGCCGAGCCGCGCAATATTGTCTGGGTGAAGGTTGACCCGGGCATGCCGAAAGACTTCGCAACCAATCAGGCCATGTTGTCTTATATTTCCGATACATCACTGCTCGATACCAGCATGCGTCCGCATGCGCTCAGCTATATGAACCCGAAGCTGCAATCCGCCAGTCTTGACCATGCCATGTGGTTTTATCATCAGTTTGAGGCGACCGATTGGATGCTTTATGTGCAAGACAGCCCGGCATCAGCCGGCGGTCGGGGTATGAATTTCGGCCATTTCTTTACCCGCGACGGCAAGCTGATTGCCACGGCGGCCCAAGAGGGACTCATCAGGGTTCACGACTAGAAACGCTGGCCGACTTCGTTCGTTCCACTCGCTGCGCTGAAGGCCTTATCCGGGTTCACGATTAATCGACTAAACAATCTCAACAAAAGTAACGCCGTTTGAATCTTCGTCGGTGAGCGGGTCGGTATAACCTTGCAGAATGGCGTAAATTTCGGCGTCATCGCCTCGGCCATCTTGCAAAATCGTATCTTTTCCCGATTTTTTCACATAGACCGTATGGGTGCCGGTGACAAAGGAAAGACTGTCATCACCTTTGCCGTAATCCTTAACAATATCGGCCAGTTTGAGATCTGCCGCCAAATCACCAATGTAGAAAGTATCGTCGCCTTTGCCGCCGTGCATGATATCGCGGCCTTCACCGCCAACTAGAATATCATTACCGGCGCCACCACGAAGTACATCATTGCCTTCATTGCCGAACAGACGGTCATCGCCGCCTTTTCCTTTCAGCGTGTCATTACCCCTATGGCCATGAAGCGTGTCATCGCCTTTCGCGCCGGTGATTTTGTCATTGCCGAGGCCACCGCGAATGAAGAAGTTTTCGATGCCGGTATAATAGTCATATTCATCGGCATCGTCTTTTTTGCCGTTATTGTTCAGGTCAACCCAGAAGCGGTGGAAGGTCATTTCTTCGTTGCTGCCTTCCGGCGTCTTCTTAAATTTGCGTCCACCATTGGCTTTCAAGTTCAAATCGACGGTAAGCACAGGCGATTGTGCGTCAGAAACCAAATTGGAATATAGGAAGAAGCCAATATCAGCATCGCCATCTCCGCCGATCAGCACATCATCGCCGGCACCGCCGCGTAAATTATCATTACCGGCACCGCCATAAAGCGTGTCATCACCATCATCGCCATAGAGATTGTCATTGCCTTCATCGCCATGAATAACGTCGTCACCCGTGCCGCCGCGGACCAAATCCTTGCCTTTCAGCGCGCGTACCAAATCGGCGCCGACCGTGCCGCTAATCGTGTCACTTGCATCGGTGCCGAAAATGGCAGTGACGGAAGCCGGATCGGTTTTTGTTTTCTGAGGCTGGCTCGGTGCCGGTTTTTTCAGCGTCAGTGTGAAGACCTGTTCGTCTGTGAAGGTTTGTGTCTTCGGCAGGGTGACGGTCGTCGTTACCTTGTCGGTGGTCTGCGATTCAGGCGTAATTTTCACAGACTTGGTTTTCGTCACCGGTTTTCCGTCCGTTTCTGTGTGCTCAACCTTCGTCGTTACTGGTTCAGAGGTTTGTGGTTTGGGTTCGACAGGCGGCTGAGCAACGGTCGGCGTGACACTTGTCGATGTCGTAAAGGTGATGGTGGGCACTGGCGGCGGATTAATGCCGAAATTTTCCAACGTCAAACCGATGTAATTTTTCAGTAGGGCAATAATTTCTGGAGGCCCATTTTCGCGAAGGGCAATCAGCACCGTATCGCCATTCAGCTCTGTCCAATTAATGCCGAGTTTCGCTTTCACTTCTTCCAGCGATGTTTCATCGCCGGAAAGGCCCTTGAGGCTTAATACATCATCGGCACCGAAACCGGTGATGAAGTCATAGCTGTAATAGTCTTCACCAATGGTCTGGTCGATAACGACGACATTTTGGCCGCTGCCCATATGAATTATGTCAAAGCCCTTGCCGCCGACAAAAATATTATTGCCCGCGCCTTTGTCTATCAGCTTGTCATCGCCGTCACCGCCGATAAGAATATCGTCGCCATCACCATAATAGTTTTCGCCGATACCGCTGCGGGGGAAAACTTTTGTCCCGTAATAAATCGAATTGGTGCCGGTGCCGGCATATAGCGTGTCATCACCCGCGCCGCCATAGAGAATGTCATTACCCTCATCACCATAGATGATGTCGTCACCATCGCCACCAATGAGTTGATCGTCACCCGCGCCGGTGTGCACTTTGTCTGAACCTATATTGCCGAAAACTTGGTCATCACCGCTGCCGAGAAAGACTTTGCTCGACGCATAGGCTGAACCCCAACTGTAAGTTATGTCATATCCCAGAGTTTTGACGGCATAAATCTGAAGCCCAAAAAGATATGTACCATGCCCCCACAAGGTTTGATAAGCACCATGGCCTTGTAGTTGCATTTCCCAATTATGGGTATATTCAAGAGAGGAAATAGCTTCTTTCGCCATTCCAAGGTGAATTGCCGCGTTAACCGCCAGTTCCGATGGGCTGATAGACATAATGCGCTCCTTTTTGTTTTTATTGAGCGAATGGTACTTTATACCCTATTTTTAACGAAAATTCAATGGACGAGAAAAACCCCCTGATAAGCTGTTGTTTTATTTGGGTAAACTATGCCGCCTCATTATGCCCCAAATGGGCGGTGAGGGTGGTAATCAGCTCATCAGCGGCATCGGGTATCACCGTGCCGGGCGGAAAAATGGCTTTGGCACCGGCATCGCGCAATGCGTCAAAATCTTGCGGCGGTATCACCCCGCCGACAATCACCATCATATCGTCTTTGCCTTCAGCGGCCAGCGCATCGCGCAATTCCGGCACCAGCGTCAAATGACCGGCGGCGAGTGACGACACGCCGACAATATGCGCGCCCGCGGCAATCGCGTCTTTGGCCGCTTCTTCCGGCGTTTGGAAAAGCGGCCCGGCCACTACATCAAAACCCAAATCAGCCAATGCGGTGGCAACCACTTTCTGGCCGCGATCGTGCCCGTCTTGCCCCATTTTGGCGAGATAGATGGACGGCGCACGACCTTCACGCTCACAAAAGCGGTCAATCATTTCGCGCAGCTTGGCGATTTTCGGGTCGTCAGAACCGAAGTCTTTCTCATAGACATCGGAGATCACTTGCGGCTTGGCTTCATGGCGGTTGTATATCGCTTCCAAAGCGCCGGATATTTCACCGACCGTGGCTTTGGCGCGACCCGCATCGACAGCCAGTGCCAGCAAGTTGCCGTTACCGCTTTTTGCCGCTTCTGTCAGCGCGGCAAGGGCGGCTTGTGTCGCCGCTTCATCACGGCTCTCTCTCAAGGCTTTCAAGCGGTCAATCTGTGCCGTGCGCACCGCCGAATTATCGACTTTCAGCACATCAACCGCATCTTCATTTTCAAGTTTGAATTTATTGACCCCGACCACAGTCTGGCGACCGCTATCAATGGCCGCTTGGGTGCGCGCGGCGGCTTCTTCAATGCGCATTTTCGGAATGCCTTGCTCAATCGCCGCTGCCATGCCGCCCAGTTTTTCAACTTCCTGAATATGGCCGAGCGCGCGCGCTGCCAAATCATGCGTCAGTTTTTCGACAAAATAACTGCCGCCCCACGGATCGATGACTTCGGTGGTGTTGCTTTCCATTTGCAGCATGATCTGCGTGTTGCGCGCGATACGCGCCGAGAAATCGGTCGGCAAGGCCAGCGCTTCGTCAAAACTATTAGTGTGCAAAGATTGCGTATGGCCTTGTGTTGAAGCCATCGCCTCAATGCAAGTGCGCACGACGTTGTTGTAGATATCCTGCGCGGTCAAGCTCCAGCCCGAGGTTTGACAATGCGTCCGCAGCGCCAATGATTTCGGGTTTTTCGCGCCCAAGCCTTGCATCAACTGCGCCCATAACAGACGGGCAGCGCGCATTTTGGCAATCTCCATAAAGAAGTCTTTGCCAATGGCCCAGAAGAAAGACAGGCGCGGTGCGAAAGCGTCAATATCCAAACCTGCCGCCATGCCGGCGCGGGCATATTCAACCCCGTCAGCCAGCGTATAGGCAAGCTCCAAATCAGCTGTCGCTCCGGCTTCTTGCATGTGATAGCCGGAAATGGAAATCGAATTGAACTTCGGCATGTTTTCGGATGTATAAGCGAAAATATCGGAAATAATCCGCATGCTCGGCTTTGGCGGGTAAATATAGGTATTGCGCACCATAAATTCTTTCAGAATATCGTTCTGAATCGTGCCCGCGAGCTTCTCGGGCGACACGCCTTGCTCTTCCGCCGCCACAATATACAGCGCCATAATCGGCAGCACGGCTCCGTTCATGGTCATGGAGACCGACATGGTGTCGAGCGGAATACCGGCGAATAAAGTTCGCATATCGAGGATTGAATCAATCGCCACACCGGCCATGCCGACATCGCCGAAAACGCGCGGATGGTCGCTGTCATAGCCGCGATGGGTGGCGAGGTCGAAAGCCACGGACAGGCCTTTTTGACCGGCCTTCAAATTGCGGCGGTAAAACGCGTTGGATTCTTCCGCCGTTGAGAAACCTGCATATTGGCGCACCGTCCACGGCTTATTGACATACATGGTCGAATACGGCCCACGAATAAACGGCGCGAGGCCGGGATAGCTATCGAGATAGGGCAGGCCGTCTCTATCCGCCGCTGTATAAAGCGGTTTAACGTCAATACCCTCCGGCGTTTGCCGCAGCGTCGCCGCATCATCCTTGTCTTGCGCCGCTTTGGCTGCCTTTTGCCAATCGCCCAAATCGGCCGAGGCATTGAGGTTCAGTGACAGTTTTGAAAAATCGGGCAGCTTGCTCATCATGCCAGCCCCAATGTTTTGTGGATCTCTTGCAAGAAACTCAAGGCCGCGCATCCGGCGAAGCAATAAGCGTCAATATCGTCAATATCGCGCGGCTTTCCGGCCAGCGCGATATGCGTCGCACCGGCTTGTTTCAGCGCGGCGGCGACCTCGGCCGCGTGACATTCATAATCATCTTCGCCGGCGCAAATTACAGCGATTTTGGCATTGGATTTTTTGAAAGCCTCGGCAATGGTTTGCGCATCCGTGCCACCATCGCCGCTTACCGAATGCAGCCCTCCGGCGGCATAAATATTGGTAGCGAAATTGGCACGCGGGGTGAAGCCGGCCATCTCGCCAATATTGGCAAGAAACACTTTCGGCTTGGCTTTCTGTGCCGCATGACGCAATTGCTCATAGGCGGCAGACAAGCGATAGCCATTATCACCACCGGTTGCCAGCGGTGCTTCCTCCAAATTGGGAAATTCACTGACCCCGACCAAAGGCATGGCGCGCTTATCAACCGCTTTGTCAAAGGCGGCGCGCGCGTCGGCAAGTGCCGCGCTAATTGTACCTTGCGCGGCTGACAGACCACCGACCGATTCAATTTTTTGAAATTCAGCCCAAGCGCTTTCGACC
>CATDDF010000043.1 GCA_949498175.1 Alphaproteobacteria bacterium
TTTGGAACAACGCGGATTATGATAAATTTTCAAACTCATTTTGCGTCCTCTACATCACGGCCAATCGCCTCTTCAATATGGGTAAATCCGTCAGCGCGCAAGCGCGCCGCCAAATCGCGTTTCATGCGGGTGACCAGCCCCGGCCCTTCATACACCAGACCGGTATAAAGCTGCACCAATGAGGCACCGGCGCGGATTTTTTTATAGGCCTCAGCCGCCGACGACACGCCGCCGACGCCGATAAGGGTCAGCTTGCCGCCAGTAGCGCGGTAAACGGCGCGCAGCATATCGGTTGACGCATCGAAAAGCGGCGCACCCGATACGCCGCCCGCCTCATCGGCATATTTTGCGCCCGCCACACCATCGCGCGCCAGCGTCGTATTGGAAATAATCAACCCGTCAATATTTTCGGCCAGTGCCGATTCGGCCAAGCCGATGGCGTCGTCATGGCGCATATCGGGTGCTATTTTGACCAGCACCGGAATGTCGGGCGCAGCGGCGCGCACGCGGCGCATAATCTCGCCCGCCGCTTCACCGCTTTGCAAATCACGCAAGCCCGGCGTATTGGGCGATGAAATATTGACGGTCAGATAATCGGCAATAGCGGCAAACCGCGCCGCGCCGGCTTCGTAATCGGCAATGCGGTCTTCGGCCTTCTTATTGGCGCCGATATTGATGCCAACGGGTCGCGCAAATGTCATGCTCTCCAGCCTTTTTGACGCCGCCATTTGGCCCTGATTGTTGAAGCCCAAGCGATTGATGAGCGCACCGTGTTGCGGCAAACGAAACACGCGCGGGCTTGGATTGCCGGGCTGCGGCAAGGGCGTCAGCGTGCCTATTTCGGCAAAACCGAAACCGATGCGATGAACGCCTTGTATCGCCACCCCGTCTTTGTCAAAACCCGCTGCCATGCCGAACGGATTGGCAAAATCAAGGCCGAGAATATGTTGCGCCAAAATCGCCTCATCTTGCGGCGGTGCGCCTAAGCGTCCAAGCATTTGCAGGCTGCTTAAAGTCAGCCCATGCGCCGTTTCGGGCGGCAGGGCGAACAGCAGAGGACGCAGCAAACGATATAGGCTCATGCCACTGCTCCATTTAAAAAATCGCTCAGGCCGTCGCGTGCCGCATTTAATTTAAACCGCGCGGCCACCATATCTTTACTGAGCAGCGCATAAAGATGGGGGAACAAAGCCCCGTCGCGCGATGGCTCCCAGCGCAAGGCCGCGCCGCAAGCCGCTGCGTCCACGGCCAAAATCATCAAATCATCATGGCCTGAAAAATGCGCATCCAAAGTCGCCTCCAATTGCGCGGCATCGGAAAAATGGACATAGCCGTCCGCCGCATCAATACCCGTGAGTGTGAGGCTGGCATCGCGCTGCAATTGCGCATCGGCCTCAACGGTCAAGATTTTGTAAATCATCTGCGCCATAGAGCAGGGATAGCAGGATTCCTAAGCCGACAGCAATTTGCCGTCGCGCCCCGCCGCGACAAGCGCACAGGTTTTTTTCAAGCCGTAAAGCGCGGCAAAAGAACCAAAGCGCGGGCCCTGGCTTTGCCCCAAGAGAATTTCATAAAGCGCTTGAAACCAGCCGCGCAAATTTTCATCAAAATGCGCTTTGCCGGTGGCGTAAACTTCCGTCTGAATGGTTTCGCCATCCGCGTCATGAGGCAGGGCTTCAAGGCGCGCCAGCAAATCATCCAAAGCGGTTTTTTCCGCCTCACTGGCAGCACGATAGGTTTTATTGGGCGCGACAAAATCGCGATAATAGGCCAAAGCATAATCGGTCAGGCGGTCGAGAAACGGATGCGTCTCCGCCGTTATTCCCGGCGCGTAAGTGTCGATAAATCCCCATAATACATCCTTGTTTTCGGCATTGGAGGCCGACACCAGATTGAGCAAAAGCGCGAAAGACACCGGCGAAGCACTTTCCGGCACATCGCCATTGTGGATATGAAAAGCCGGATTGGTCAGCTTTTGCGCCTCATCCATGACGGCAAATTTGTCTACAAAAGCAACATATTCATCGACCGCTTTCGGGATGACATCAAAATAAAGCCGTTTGGCTTTGCGCGGCGCTTGGAACATATAAAGCGACAGGCTTTCTTGCGGCGCATAGGTCAGCCATTCCTCAATGGTCAGGCCATTGCCTTTTGACTTGGATATTTTCTCGCTTTTTTCATCGAGGAAAAGCTCATAGGAAAAGCCCTCGGGCGGGGTATGGCCCAGCGCTTTGGTGATGCGTGACGATAATTTGACCGATTCCGACAAATCCTTACCGGCCATTTCATAATCGACTTCAAGCGCCGCCCAACGCATCGCCCAATCGGCTTTCCATTGCAGCTTGCATGCCCCGCCAGTGACGCGCGTTTCCATTTCAACACCACTGTCGGGATGGGTGTAACGCACCATCCCGGCCGCCACATTGACGGGCTCAATCGCCACCATCAACACTTTGCCGCTGGTCGGACAAATCGGCAAAAACGGCGAATAGGTCTGGCGGCGTTCTTCGCCCAAAGTCGGCAAGATAATGTCTTGAACAGCCTGATAGTTTTCCAGCACTTTCAACAAAGTCGCGTCAAACGCACCGCTTTGATAATGCGCCGTGGCCGAGACAAATTCATAATCAAAGCCGAAACTGTCGAGAAAGGCTTGCAGCCGTGCATTATTGTGATGCGCAAAGCTGTCATATTTTTCAAACGGGTCAGGCACGGCGGTCAGCGGCTTTTCGAGATGCTCGGCCAATAAATCGCCATTGGGAATATTGTCGGGCACTTTGCGCAAGCCGTCCATATCGTCAGAAAAACAGATGAGGCGGCTTTTTTTCTCCGGCGCCAGTAAGTGAAAGGCTTGGCGCACCATTGTGGTGCGCGCCACTTCGCCAAATGTGCCGATATGCGGCAAGCCGGAAGGGCCATAGCCGGTTTCGAAGATGACCTCATCGCGGCCCAGCTTTTCGGCACGCGCCAGCACTTTGCGGGCTTCTTCAAACACCCAGGCTTTTGATGAATTGGCCGCTTCGCGCATTGACATGACAGTTCCTCTATTGCGTCGGAAACTATCAGCCCATTTCACAAAATCAAGGCGCAATGTGAAATTGCCGCAATCCGCCTTTGTCGGCTTGCCAAGCGTCCCCGCCACCGTCATATATCAGACATGAGTGATAAATCTTTTACGGCCAAACTTTTGCCACCAGACGCTGCCATGGTGGCGCTTTGCGTGGCGCAAAAACTGAGCGGCTGCGATGAGCGTGCACTGCACGATTTTCTTGACGGGGAGAAAGCCATCGGGCAGGCACCGCGCAATGAAGCTTTGGCGCTGACCCGAGACATACTCGACGCGCCGCAAGGTTTTGACACTTTGCTTGATATGCTGGCGGCCAGCCTATCGGCCGCGCAAAGCCCGACCGTTTATATGCTGTGCGCCGATTTCATTGCACAACACGGCACTGTCTCACCGGAAGAAATGCGTTTTCTCGACCGCTTGGGCGAAGCACTGATGATTGACCGTCTGAGCCGTGCCGCTTTTGACCGCGCGGCGCAGGCGCGCGCTGCGCCGCTTACGGGAGACGATAATGGCTGAGTTTGCCGATTTCATCAGCGCCCATGAAGCGGCTTTGCGTGGCGGCGTCATGCTGACGCTTTTGGTTTTGTTTTTCGGGCTGGAGCGCGCTTTGCCACGCCGCCGACAAAACATCGCGCCGAGCCATGCGGCGGGCAATCTCTTTATCGGTGTCATTAATGCCGGGCTGGTGCGTCTTATCGTGCCGGGGGGCTTGGTGGCTTTGGCTTTGTGGAATTCGGGCGGCGGCTTGCTCGGCCTCGTCCATGCGCCTGATTGGCTGATTTTTCCGGCCAGCCTTATCTTGCTTGATTTGGTGCTTTATTGGCACCACCGCCTGTTTCACGAAATCCCTTTTTTATGGCGCTGGCATGGGGCCCATCACAGTGACCGCACCCTCAATGTCACCTCCGGCTTGCGCTTTCACCCCGGCGAGGCACTTATCAGCACCGCCATTAAAGCAATGGCCGTGCTGCTTATCGGTGCGCCCGCATTGGCGGTGATTTGTTTTGAAATCCTGCTCAATGGCGCATCTTTGTTCAATCATGCCAATTGGCGCTTGGGGCGGCTTGACGGCATATTACAAAAACTCATTGTGACGCCCGATATGCACCGCTTGCACCATTCACGCCTGCCACAAGAAAGCCGTATGAATTACGGTTTCTTTTTATCGCTCTGGGATCGTATTTTCGGCACCTATAAGTGCCGGCCCGCACAAGCACATGAAATGATTGAGCTGGGATTGGCGGAAGCTGAAAATGACAATTTCATCGCCGCCTTAATGCATCCGTTCAAACGTTAAATGTGGAAAAGACCTCGCTTTGATATTTCTAGGCGAGTCATTTTTTACTTCTCAATCTGCACTTGCTGGTCTTTTGAGGCGAACTCCCAAAAGCTGGTCTCATGTCTGATTCGCATCATCAAATTTATCGCAACATGCAACAGGCCGGTGCGCACATAGGCTTGGGCGGCGCGCTTACCGACCGCCAAAATGAAATTCCGCCGCCGCACGCACAAAGCCCCTTCATGGTGTTTTCCATTGCCCCAATCTTGACGCTTTTGGGTTTCGGCTTTGCGACCGCCCCGGCACTGACGCTGATGGTGCTGACCACTATTGTCGGGCTGGGCTGGCTGGTCGTTTGCATCGGCCCTGCGAAATCCCTGCGCGCCCGAGCCGAGCCCGTTCCCAGCCTTGCCGATAAGGCGCTGCCCAGCATCACGATTTTGCTGCCGCTTTATAATGAGGCCAATATGCTACATCAATGGGGCCGAAATGTTGCGGCGCATTGATTATCCGCCGACGCTGATTGACTGTCTCGTTCTTTTGGAAGCCGATGACCGCGCCACGACGATGGCTGCCGTCCACACAAATTGGCCGGATTTTGTGCGTATCGTCTCCGTGCCTGACGGCCAGCCGCGCACTAAAGGCCGCGCCTGCAATTACGGCCTGTATCGCTCGACCGGTGAGTTGGTGGTGATTTTCGATGCTGAAGATAAGCCGCATCCGCAGCAAATGCGCGAGGCCGCCGAAAAATTTGTTGCCGCCAATGAGCGCTTGGCATGCCTGCAAGCGCCTTTGCATATTGTGCCGCAAGAAAACAAATGGCTGCAATGGCAATTCGCCTTTGAATATCGGGTGCTTTTTCAATTCAAATTGCCGCATTTGGACGCGGCGTTGGCCTGTTTGCCGCTTGGCGGCTCGTCCAATTATTTCCGCCGCACCGCACTTTTAAAGGTCGGTGCAAGGGATGCGCACAATCTCACCGAAGATGCCGATTTGGCTCTGCGCTTGGCCGGATATGGCTATCGCATCGGCACATTGCGGCATGAAACGCTGGAAAATGCGCCCGATAGCTGGCGCATATGGTTTCCCCAACGCACGCGCTGGCATTCCGGTCATATTCAAATTATGCATGCCTATGCAATGTGGAGCCTGCGCCATGGACGCGGCGGTCCGCACGGTTTTCAGTGGCGGCTCGCCATGCTGGCCTGTATGGCGGTTTTGGCGGCGCGTTTGTTGAGCGGCGTTTTGTTTTTGGCCAGCCTCATCATTCTTATTGGCGGCTTCAATATCAACCTGCCACCGTTTTTTGCCGATGCGAGTTGGGGTCTCAGCCTGCTTTATTGTGGCATTTTGTTGCGCTATGCGCCGGCTGATCATTGGTTTGACAATCTGATTCTTATCATCAGCCATCCAATTTATTGGATGATGACTGTCGCGGCGCTATGCAATGCCGCAAAACGCATGGCGTTCGGGCAGTTGGATTGGCTGAAATCAAACCACCAACCCTATGCGGTCGCTATTAAATCTGACGGCGGCGCACCATATCAGGGCTCAGCTGGTTAAGCGAAGAAATACCCATCAGCTTCATGCCGCGCTCAATTTCACTTTGCAAATTGGACAGGGCTCTTTCCACCCCTGCCTGCCCGGCCGCTGCCAGTGCGTATAAATAAAGCCGCCCGCCCGAACACGCCGTTGCGCCCAATGCCATGGCTTTCAAAATATGGGTGCCGCGGCGAATGCCGCCATCGCATATCACCTCAATCTCGCCACCCACCTCATTGAGAATTTCTTCCAATTGGTCAAATGGCGACCGACCGCCATCCAATTGCCGCCCGCCATGATTGGAAATCATAATCGCATCGGCGCCCATATTGACGGCGCGGCGGGCATCGGCTGGGCTCATCACGCCCTTTAGGCAAAACTTGCCGCCCCAAGCGGCGCGCAGATCAGCGGCATCTTGCCAATCCATATTTTGGTCGAGCATGGTCGAAAAATAATCACCGACCGAAATGGCGATATTCGAGCCTTCCCCGACATGGTCTTTCAATTGTGACAATTCAAATTTCGAGCGCAAAAAATAATTCAGCGCCCAGCTTGGCTTGCTGGCAAATTGCCAAACACTGGACGGCGTTAAGCGCGGCGGTGTGGTGAAGCCGGTGCGCAAATCGCGCTCGCGATTGCCGCCGGTAATGGTGTCGACCGTCAATGTCAAAATCTCAAAATTCGCCGCTTTGGCCATATCCAACATGGCGGCATTGAGCGCACGGTCTTTGTGAAAATAAAATTGAAACATTTTCGGCGTGGCAATCAGCGCGCCGATTTCGGCGAGAGAAACCGTGCCCAATGATGACACGCCAAATAGGGTGCCGAATTTTTCTGCCGCGCGCGCCACGGCGCGCTCGCCTTCATGATGAAACAGGCGCTGCAAAGCGGTCGGCGAACAAAAAAGCGGCATATCCAATTTTGCCCCCATCACCTCGACCGACATATCCACTTCAGCAACCCCGGCCAATATATTGGGCACCAAATCAACCGCCTCATAGGCCTCGCTATTACGCTTATAGGTCACCTCATCATCGGCGGCACCATCAATATAATGAAATATCGGGCCAGGCAGACGCCGTCGCGCCAAATCGCGCAAATCTTCAACATTGTGACAATCCGAAAGACGGTGTGGCATGGTTTAATCCTGCTTGAAATGCTTGGACAGTTTCAGCCCTTGCGCCTGATAATTTGAATTGAGGTCGGCGCCGTAAAGCGTTTGCGGCACATCGGTCAGGCGCTCATAAACCAAGCGCCCGATAATTTGCCCATGCTCCAAAATAAATGGCACTTCGCGCGAGCGCACTTCCAAGACGGCGCGCGCGCCGCCTTTGCCGTCGGGGCCCTTACCACCGGCCTGCGAAGCGCCAAAACCGGGGTCAAAAAAACCGGCATAATGAACACGGAACTCACCGACCAGCGGATTGAAGGGGACCATTTCGGCGGCATGGGTCGGCGGAATGGTCACCGCCTCGCGCGAGGCGAGAATGTAAAACTCATCCGGGTCGAGAATAATCTCATTGCCGGCATCGCGATAAACCGGCTCCCAATATTGTGCGATCGGCAAAACCCCCGGCTTGTCAACATCAATAAGTCCGGCATGGCGTTTGCCGCGCCAGCCGACAAGACCGCTTTTGGCATCGCCCAAAAGGTCAATCGACAGGCCCAGACCGCCATCAATATTGGCCGTGCCGTCGACCAGACCGGTTTCCTCATGCAGCCGCTTCAGTTCGGTATCACTATGCGTCGGGGCGCCGCGGCGAAAGCGCAATTGCGACAGGCGCGAGCCTTGGCGCACCAATATGGGGAAGGTGCGCGGGCATACTTCCAAATATAAATGCCCCTTATAACCGGCCGGCACTTTATCAAATTCCGTGCCGAAATCGGTAATCAAACGGGTGAAGACGTCAATGCGTCCGGTTGAACTTTTCGGGTTGGCAAAACCGGTCGTGCGTTCCGGCAAGCTGACCGCTTCCATAAGCGGCACCAGATACACACATCCGGTTTCCAAAACCGCGCCATGCGACAGATCGATTTTGTGATAAGCGCGCGCCGCCAACTTATCGGCCACCGTGCCTTTTTCACCGGGCAGAAAACTGGCGCGGATGCGATAGGCGATATCGCCGAGGCGCAAATCGAGACTGGCCGGTTGTATTTGGTCATCCAGCACCCCGCCCGGCGCCCAGATTTGCTTTTCGCGCACCATGTTTTGAATGCCATGCGCCGGCAAAATGCCAACCGCATGGGTTTGACCCTTAGCCGTGACCGGCTCTTGGCCGCCCTCTTCGGGAAACAGTGCACCGGTTTCTGCCGCTTCACTCATCGCCGCTCCGTCTCGCTTGATATATGACGAATCTCAAACATGGGCCGAGTTTACGCGCAAATCATCATCATGTCTTGACGTAATGTCTTGACGGCGCGCGCATTTTTCGACATCTTCTCTCAAATTGAGGTGATTTGAGCCGGCTGGCTTGCGGCCTCGTTAAATAAACAGCTAAAACTGCCGGATGGACCCGGCCCTATGGTCGGTTTTTTTATGCCGGCGCAATAAAGGTCACGCAGGAGAACATTATGACCGAGACAAAAAACTGGCAAGCGCAGACACGCATGGTGCATGAAGGGCAAAACCGCTCAGCTCATGGAGAAACGGCGGAGGCGCTCTATCTCACCTCCGGCTATGTCTATGACAGCGCCGAACAGGCCGAGGCGCGCTTCAAGGAAGAAGAAGACGGCTATATTTATTCGCGTTTCGGCAATCCGACCGTGCGCGCTTTTGAAGAGCGCATGATGGCTTTGGAAGGGGCGCAAGATGCACGCGCCACCGCCACCGGCATGGCGGCAGTAACGGCCTGCATGATGAGCCAATTGCAGACGGGCGACCATATTGTCGCTGCCCGCGCGCTGTTCGGGTCGTGCCGCTATGTGGTGGAAACTTTAATGCCGCGCTTTGGCGTTGCCTGCACTTTGGTTGACGGGCGCGACCTTGAGGCTTGGCAAGCCGCCTTGCGGCCCGAGACGAAACTGCTGTTTCTAGAAACTCCGTCCAATCCGGTATTGGAGATCATCGATGTTCAGGCGGTCGCTGATATTGCCCATAATCATGGCGCCCGGCTGATCGTCGACAATGTATTCGCTACGCCGATTTTGCAAAAACCGATGGCTTTAGGAGCGGATATCACCATTTATTCGGCGACCAAGCATATTGACGGGCAAGGGCGGTGCCTTGGCGGCATTATTTTGGGCGATGGTGATTATATCAAAAACGAGCTGGCCAATTTCATTCGCCAGACCGGGCCCAGCCTCGCACCGTTTAATGCATGGGTCATGCTGAAAGCATTGGAGACGCTGCATATGCGTGTCGACCGGCATTGCGACAATGCCGAGAAATTGGCAGAAATGCTGGTTGCACATGACAAAATTGAACGGGTTTATTATCCCGGCCATAAAAGCCATCCACAATATGATCTTGCCCAAAAACAAATGACGCGCGGCTCAAACCTGATTGCGTTTGACATGAAAGGCGGTAAGACAGCGGCCTTTAAGCTGGCCAATCGTCTTGAGATTGCCCATATTTCCAACAATCTCGGCGACGCCAAAACCTTGATTACCCATCCGGCAACAACCACCCATGCTAAGCTGAGCGATGCGGCAAAGGCCGAATTGGCCATTCGGGACGGCACATTGCGGCTATCCGTCGGGCTTGAAGACAGCGCCGATTTGCTCAATGATTTCGAGCACGCATTGGCCGAATTGGGATAAACTGCCAAGCGGAGGTAGCGTGCAATTCATGCAACAGGCAATCACCCGCAATATTGCGGTTTCCGTGGAAACCCGCTTTCTGGAAGGCGATAGCGATCCGGACGAACAATATTTTGTCTGGGCCTATCGCATCACCATTGAAAATCACGGCGACGAAACCGTGCAATTATTGACCCGCCATTGGCAAATCACCGACTCGCAAGGGCGCTTGAAGGAAGTGCGCGGCGATGGCGTGGTCGGCGAGCAGCCGGTGCTCGAACCAGGTGCCCATTTCACCTATGCCTCAGGCACGCCCTTATCCACTGCGTCGGGTTTCATGCGCGGCAGTTATGGCATGCAGACCGAGGCCGGCGAAAACTTTGATATTGATGTGCCGGCTTTTTCACTGGACAGTCCGCATGAAAGCGGGAACATAAATTGAGCCATGAGCGACAACCGCACCATATTCTTCATCATTGGCCTGCTTTTGGGGGCGGTAGCCGGCGGCATGTTATTGCCGGCCATGGCCGATGCCACAATCGGCCATAAGGATTGGCAGGTCTTCGTCGCCAGCGCTTTGGTGACAGGATTTATTGCCGGCGCTTTGGTTTTGACCAATCGCGGAAAATTGCCGCCGCTTTCCGTCAAACAAGCCTTCACCCTGACCAGCCTGTCATGGCTGGCCCTGACCGGCTTTGCCGCTTTGCCCTTTGCTTTTGGTGAATTGGATATGAGCTATACGGATGCGTTTTTTGAAGCCATGTCGGGGCTAACGACGACGGGCGCGACAGTGATTACCAATCTCGAC
Source organism: Alphaproteobacteria bacterium (assembly GCA_949498175.1). GTDB lineage: Bacteria > Pseudomonadota > Alphaproteobacteria > RS24 > RS24 > UBA8337. Next base: position 10,432 of record CATDDF010000043.1, read on the forward strand.
AGCGCCCCGCCCGGCATTCTTTTATGGCGGGCGCTTTTGCAATGGTTTGGCGGTATCGGCATTATCGTAATGGCCATCTCAGTATTGCCAATGTTGAATATTGGCGGCATGCAATTATTTCGCCTCGAAAGTTCAGACACATCGGAAAAAATCCTACCGCGCACGGCGCAGATTGCCGGGTCGATCATGCGGCTTTATTGCGGCATTACGCTGACTTGCGTGTTGGGCTATTTGGCCGCCGGTATGGGCATGTTCGATGCCGTGGCGCATGCCATGACGACCATCGCAACAGGCGGATTTTCGACCCGCAATGACAGTTTCGGCGCGTTTGGCGCACCCGTCTCTGTTGTCGCGATATTTTTCATGTTGGTGTCGGCCGTGCCCTTTGTCGCCTATTTGCAATTGGTCAATCGCAAATTCGACAAATTTGTCCGTGATGAGCAAATCCGCACCTTTTTCCTGCTAGCCTTCATCGCCGCCGCTACCATGTGGGTTTATCAATTATCCGTGCTCGACCAGCCTGCCGCACCGGCATTTTTATCGGCCGCTTTCAACACCACCTCCATTCTTACCGGCACCGGCTATGCGACCACGGATTACGGTGCATGGGGGCCGTTTGCCGTCGCGCTGTTTTTCATTTTGACCTTTATCGGCGGCTGCGCCGGATCGACGGCTTGTGGGCTGAAGATTTTTCGTCTGCAAGTCATTGTCAAAGCGGGCTGGCGCTATATTCGACAATTGACGCGCCCCAATGGGGTTTTTGTCATTCGCTATAATGGCCGCTTGCTGGATGATGATGTCGCCAATTCAGTGGTCGCCTTTGTGTTGATCTTCATTTTGTCTTTTTCCGCCATTGCCGTGGCCTTGAGCCTGATGGGGCTGGACCCGCTGACCGCATTGTCGGCCTCGGCCGCCGCCATTGCCAATGTCGGCCCCGGTTTGGGCCCTGAAATCGGCCCATCGGGCACTTATGCCGGATTGCCAACACAAGCCAAATGGGTGCTCGCTTTTGGCATGCTCTTGGGGCGGTTGGAGTTTTTGACCGTGCTGGTTTTATTCGCGCCCAGCTTCTGGCGTCGCTGAGGGCTGATAGCTGATCGGCTCTTGCGGCATGCCGCGCCAACGCCCGACCAAATGGCGAATATCCTCTTGAATGCCCAAAACGCTGGGCACCAAAAACAGCACAATCAGGCTGGCAAAGCCCAGCCCCCAGGCAATGGTGATGACCATGGGCAGCAAGAATTGCGCCTGCACGCTGGTCTCAAACAAGAGCGGGGCCAATCCTAAAACCGTGGTCAGTGAGGTAAGAGTGACGGCGCGCAAACGGTCGCAAATGCCGTTAATCACCGCCATGCGTAAATCCTCGCCCTCGCTTTGGCGTTCATCAATGCGGCTGATGAGAATAATCGAATTATTGACCAATATGCCCGACAGGCCCAGCAGGCCGACAAGGCTCAAAAAGGTCAGGTCAAAGCCTTGCACATAATGCCCCGTCACCATGCCGATAAGGCCGAAGGGAATGACTGACATAATGATAATCGGGCGCGAATAGCTGGCAAAAACAAAAGCCAGAACAATGTAAATCAAGGACAGGCCGACCACTGCACCGACCCGCAAGCCGCCCATTGTTTCGGCTTGCTCTTGATTGCGACCGCCAAAACTGAAGCTGATATTATATTTCGCCGCCACTTGCGGCAGCGTCGTCGCGGCCATGTTTTGCAGCACATCATTCGGGTCGCCCGCATCATCATCATAATCGGCAATCACCGATACCGCTACTTGGCCATCGGTGCGGCGCACGGAATCAAAGCCGGGTTTTTCGATAATATCCACCACCGCCGTGAGCGGCACATAGCGCGGGGTGCCATTGGCCGTCATGCTGCCCGGCACGGGCAGGTCAATATCAGCCAATTGTTTAGGGCTTGAGCCATCGCGCGGTTGCAAGACGCGCAAAGTGACTTCCTCATCACCGCGGGCAAAACGTTTAGCAATCGCGCCTTCCAAATTGGCGCGGGTCAGATTGCCGACCATGGCATTGGTGAAGCCCAAAGCCGCGCCTCGGCGGTTCACTTCCAGCAATAATTCTTGCTTATTATAATGTAAATTATCGCGCGCGCGCGAAATGCCGTCATATTCTTGCAGCTTCTGGCGCACTTCCAAGGCGGCTTTTTTCAATGTTTCCGGATCGGCATTGGCCAGACGAATATCAATATCGCGCCCGGGCGGGCCACCGCGTTGTTCGCGGATGAACACATAACGCAGCCCCGCAATATCGGGCACTAAATCTTCCCATTGTTTAACAATGTCTTTGGTGCGAATGCTGCGCGCCTCGCTGGCTGTCAGTTCGGCTGTGATAAGGGCGCGTTCCTCTCCGGTTGATGTGCCGGTGCGCCCGATTTGCGTAAAGATGACGGAAATCAATTTTTCCTCAGCCTCAGGCCCGGCTTGGGCCAGCAGCTTGGCCTCGGCGTCATAAAGCGCCTTTTCAATCAGCTTGGTGTTTTTATGCGTTTCGGCGCGTTTGGTGCCGGGCTGGAAAAACACATAAGCATTCACCACCTCGCCCTCGGGCGATGGGAAGAAGCGGAACGGCACACGCCCGCCCGCCAACAGACCGACGCAAATAATCAATATTGCGAGGCCCGCCGCCGCCGTTGTGTAGCGATTATCATAAACCGCGGTCACAAAACGCTTAAAGCGATTGGCGCGAAAATGCTCAAACCGGTCGAGAAACGCCTTGCGGATGCCGCGCCGCTCTTTGCGCGGTTTTTTCAGCGCATGGCTCAAATGACCGGGCAATACGAAAAAACATTCAATCAGGCTTGCCACCAAAACGCTGAATAATACCAGCGGAATGGCGCGCACAAATTGCCCCATCACACCGGTGATAAGCAGCATGGGAATAAACGCTGCCAAAGTGGTCAGCGCAGCCGCCGTTATCGGCAGCATCATACGCAAGGCTCCGCCCTCGGCGGCGGTTTGGGCATCAGCCCCACGCTCGGTCAGCGTAGCCGAATGTTCACCAACCACAATCGCATCATCGACAATAATCCCAATGGTCATAATCAGCGCGAAAAGCGACAGCATGTTAATCGTCATGCCGAGATATAACATGACGCCGAAAGTCGCCATTAAGGAAGCGGGAATGCCCGCCGCCACCCAAAAGGCAATGCGGCCATTGAGGAAAAGAAACAAAATGCACAACACCAAAAACATGCCGCCCAGCCCATTAATCAGCAGCACATTAATGCGCTGGCGAATCTTATCGGCATTCACATCAAAAATTTCGACTTTCAATGTCGGCGGCAAAGAGGGCAGCGTCTCGGCAATATAGGCGCGCACCGCATCGGTCATTTCCAGCGCATCGCCGTTTTTCGTGCGCTGCATGGTCAGGCGAATGGCGCGATCTTCGCCCCGCCAGCCCTCGACCGCATTGGCGTCAAATGTCTCATAGACACGCGCCACATCACCGACCTTAATTTGGCGGCCATCGGCTGAACTGAGAAGGCTAATCTCGCGCACATCGCTGGCGGTTTGTGCCAAGCCGACGGCGCGCACTTGGCGTTCAACCTCGCCGCGCAAAATACCGCCCGGCACATCCAGCGATGAGCCGGCCAGCTTATCGGCAATATCTTGCGCCGTCATATTATAGCGGCGCAATTGTGCGGCCTGCGCTTCGACCCAAATTTCTTCGTCGCGAAATCCGTTCATGACAACTTTATCAATACCCACATTCAGCAAGCCATCGCGCAATTGCTTGGCATGGGCGCGCAAAGCGCGCTCCTCAAACGGGCCGGAAAGCAGCACAGAGACGACCGGCTCAAAAAAAGTGGTCTGCGAGATAATCGGTTTTTCCGCATCCTTGGGCAATGTGGTGATGGCATTGACCGCCGCTTCGACATCACCGACGGCTTTTTGAATATCGGCTTCGGGGTAAAACTCAACCGTGATGGCGGCAAAGCCGGTGCGCGAGATGGATTTAAATTCCTTCACGCCATCGATAAAGCGCACTTCCGGTTGAATTGTGGCGACGATATTTTTATCGACATCCTGCGCCGTCGCGCCCGGCCAAGGCACATTAATATTGACGATTTTAATTTCCGTGGTCGGGAAAAACTGCGTGTTCAATCCCGACAGGCCAAAAAAACCGAACATAATCATCGAGATAAAAAGCAGATTGGCGGCATTGCGATGCCGCGAAAACAGCTCAACAATGGCGCGCATCGGGTTCATTTAAGGCTGCTCCACTACTTTCACCGCAACACCCGGCGCGGCCTCATTAAAGCGCGTCATCAGCACCATATCACCGATAGAGAGACCGCTTCTGAGCAGAACCTGCGCCCCATCATCAATGAAATCATCAAGCGTTTTGCGAGCCAAGCGCCCGTTCTCAACCAGATAAACCATATTGCCGCCATAGAGCGCATTTTTGGAAATCGCCATCACATCGGGCACGGGCTGGGCCAGCAATTCAACCGTCACAAATGCCCCGCCGCGTAAATTAGAGGGCAGCTTGCCGTTCACCCGCGCATAAACATCAACGCCGCGTGTCGCTTGGCTGATTTGCGCCCCGACCCGCTCAATCTCGGCGCGCAATTCAATACGCTCGCCACCCAGTTGCCAAACCACATTGACCGGCCGCCCGACAACCTCGCTATTGCGTTCCAAAAAGCGCCCATATTCAGCATCCGATAAATTGAACACGACATCAAAATTATCGCTGTCGAGCAAGGTGCCGACCTGATCATTGGGATTGAGCACACGCCCCTCGCGCGCATTAATATTGGCCAAATAGCCGCTAAACGGGGCGACCACTTTGGTATTGGCCAAATCACGCTTGGCTTTTTTCACCTGCACATTAATGCGGTCCACCGCCGATTGCTGCTGCTCGGCGCGCGCCGCTTTAATCGTCGCATCCGTGGTTTTATCGTCCACTGTCTTTTGCGACACAGTGCCTTTTTTGAATAATTTCTCGGCCCGGGCTTTTTCTTGACGCGCCAATTTGGCTCCGGCTTGGCGTTCTTTCAACACCGCTTCGGCGCCTTTCAGTTGCGCACGCGCATCGGCCAATTGGTTTTCATAGGTAAACGGGTCAATCTCCAGCAGCACATCGCCCTTATTGACGCGCGCGCCATCCTCAAAACCGGCACTGGTGGCAATCACCTCGCCCGAGACCAGTGCGCGCAAATTGACTTCGCGGCGCGGCCTTAATTCCCCAAAAGCTGAAATCCGCGGCTGATAGACGCCATAAGCGACTTTTTGCGCCGCCACTGACCAAATAATCTCGCTATTTTCGGCGGGTTTGGTTTGCGGCTTGGTGGCCACCAGCATGGAAAAGCCGAAAACCCCGCCCATTAACACGAGCAGGGGCATGACTATTTTTCTTAGCCTGCCGCTCGAAGCCGGACGCAGTTTATGGGATTGCGCGCGCATCCATGCTCCCAAATTGTTCAAAACCTGTTTCATGCTGCCTCTGCCGGCACCCTTTGACGCAAAATAACGCTTAACTCTGTCCTAGTTATAACGCGTCCAGCGCTCTAAACCAGTCACTTCATTTATACGGCGGAAAACGCCACACTTCACTTATACGGCGGAAAACGCCTCATCAGGCGCGAATACATAATTTTCATTACAAAATTCGCAGCGCACTTCAACATTGTCTTGCGCCTGCATTTCCGCGCGGTCGGTTTCAGATAAACCAGCCAGCATATTCAATACGCGTTGGCGGGTGCACGGGCAAGCAAATGAAAGGGCGCGCGGCTCAAACACCCGCACCCCATCCTCATGAAACAAGCGATAGGCCAGAGCCTCGCCGCTCACATCACTATCCAGTAATTCGCTATCCTCAGTGGTCTGCAACAAGATTTCGAGCCGATTCCAATCATCATCAACCCGCTCAGGGTCGCCTTCGGGCGGGGTCTCAATATCCACCACGCCGCCGGTCGCCGCCATTTGTTGCACCACAATGCCGCCGGCGCGCCATTCGGTTTTGCCGCCGGGCAATAAAAGCGGTGCCGCCGCCAGTTTCAACGCCGTGCCGATTTGCTCGGAGCGTTCAAAATATCCCAATGCCGCATCGGCCAGCGTGTCGCCCTCTAGCGGCACAATGCCCTGATAGCGTTCCATATCCGCGCCTTGGTCAACGGTGAAAGCCATGTGCGCCTTATCGCCCAGCAAAGCCATAGGCGGCGCGCCCGCTTTTAAGGCCGCCGCCAGCGCCGCCTCGTCAAATTGCGCGAAACCTCGCAACCCGCCCAGGCCGTTTTCTTCCGGCGTATAATCGGCCATTAACATGGAAATCGGCCCGCTGCCCTGCAATTGCAAAATAAACCGCCCGTCAAATTTCAGCATTGTGCCCAACATGGCGGCCAATACCAGCGCCTCGCCCAAAAGCCGGTTGACCGCGTCGGGATAGTCATGACGCAATAAAACTTCCGAGGCCAAAGCGTTCAGCTTGACGACGCGGCCATTGACGTTTTGCCCTTCAATACGAAACGGCAAAGCATAATCGCTATGCGCCGCCATTAGCCGCGCCCCAAACAATGCAACATAATAGCTTTTTGCGCATGGGCGCGGTTTTCCGCCTCGTCAAACACCACGGAGCGCGGCCCGTCAATCACCTCACCCGTCACTTCGCTGTCGCGATAAGCGGGCAGGCAATGCATGAAAATCGGGTCATCGCCCATATCCATCAAGCTTTGGGTGACCTGATAAGGGCGGAAGGCTTGGGCGCGCGCTTCAGCCTCTTGCGGGTCATCGCTCATCGACACCCAGCAATCGGTAATCAACGCCGCCGCGCCTTGCGCCGCTTCTTCGGCCGAGGCGCAAACGGTAATTTTGGCGCCCTTATCGCGCGCCATAGCAATCTCATCATCAGCGATTGAAAAATCATTCGGTGTCGCCAAAGCCAACTCAAAATCGACTTGCGCCGCAGCATGGACAAAAGACAGGGCGACATTATTGCCATCGCCGAGCCATGCCAGCTTCTGCCCGGCCAAGGCGCCTTTATGTTCTTCAAAAGTCATTAAATCGGCAACGATTTGGCACGGATGGCTATAGGCGGTCAGGCCGTTTATCACCGGCACATGGGCATGCGCCGCCAAGTCGCACAGCGTCTCATGGGGGCCGGTGCGCAGCATGGCCATATCGGCAAAGCGCGAAAGGACTTGGGCCGTATCGGCAATCGATTCACCGCGCCCCAATTGCATATCGCTTTGGTTCAAAATCACCGTCTGGCCGCCCAATTGGCGCATCCCCATATCAAAAGACAGCCTTGTGCGGGTGGACGGTTTTTCAAACACCATGGCCAGCAAATGACCGGCGAGCGGCGCATCTTGGTCCACCGTGCCTTTGGGCAATCCCATGCGAGCGGCTTTTCTGGTCGCCGCCGCATCCAATAATTGGCGCAATTGGCCATCGGCCAAATCGGCAAGGTCAAGAAAATGATTGTGGTGGTCTGCCAAGCTCATAATTTATGCTCCCGCGCGTAATTTGGCGCAGGCCTTTTCTAAAGCCGCAATCGCCGTGTCGATTTCGTCTTGCGTGACATTGAGCGGCGGTAAAATGCGCAGCACATTGTCACCGGCCCCGACGGTCAGTAGGTTTTCATCGCGCAAGGCGGCAACAACATCATTATTGGCGATTTTGCATTGCATGCCAATCATCAGGCCACGGCCTCTTAAATCGGCGAAAATATCGCTATTTTCGTCAAGCAGCCGCGCCAGATTCTGTCGGAAATAAACCGCATTATCTTGCACTTGCGCGAGAAAGCCATCGCGCGTCACTTCTTGCAAAACCGCACTGCCGACCGCACAAGCCAAGGGATTGCCGCCATAGGTCGACCCATGGGTGCCGGCTTGCATAACCGCGCCAACGGCTTTTGTGGTCAAAACCGCACCGAGCGGAAAACCGCCGCCAATGCCTTTGGCAATGGCCATGACATCGGGCGTTACCTCGGCCCATTCATGGGCAAACAGCTTACCGGTGCGGCCCACGCCGCATTGCACTTCATCAAAGCCGAGTAAAATGCCCTTTTCATCGCATAAGGCGCGCAAAGCACGCAAAAATGCGGTGCCGACATCGCGCACCCCGCCCTCGCCCTGCACCGGCTCAATGAGAATGCCGGCTGTTGTCTCATCAATCAGCTTTTCAACCGCCTCAATCGTCAAGGCGGGGCATTGCACAAAGCCCTGCGGCGGCGGGCCGAAACCCTCGAGATAGGCTTGATTGCCGGCGGCCGCCAAGGCCGCCAAAGTGCGGCCATGAAACGCCCCGTCAAAGCCGATCAGCGTGACTTTTTCGGGAGCGCCATGAACCGCATGATATTTGCGCATCGCCTTAATCATGCCCTCCGCGGCTTCAGCACCGGAATTGGTGAAAAACACCAAGTCGGCAAAGCTCGCCGCGCATAATCTGTCGGCCAGTTTTTCTTGCTCGGCTATCTGATAAAGATTGGAGACGTGCCACAGTTTTTCGGATTGCGCTTGCAAGGCCTGATTGAGCTTCGGGTGCGCATGACCCAATGTGTTGACCGCAATGCCGGAGCCGAAATCGAGATATTTCTCGCCCGCCTCGGTTTCTAGCCACGCGCCGTCGCCCCGCACAAACCGTAAATCGGCGCGGTTGTAAGTCGGCATAATGTGGCTGTCGCCGGCGCTCATATTTCACTCCTCTCCGTTTTTCAAAACGGAATAGAAAAAGCCGCCATTCAGCGAAGGCGGCTTGCTGAGGATGAGTTTTACCCCAAAAGCGGGTTTTTAAGCAAGGGGTCAGCTTTTCAAACGCCAACCGCGCGCCAACACATATTGGCAGATGATGGATGAGATGAGGGTCAAAGCCAAGAGCAGACCCGCACCAAACCAAAGCGAGCCTTCCGCATGACCGGTCAGCGCATAGCGAAAACCGTCAATCATGTAAAAAAACGGATTATATTGGGTCACTTGATAGGCAAAGCCGGGCAATTGTGTGACCGAGTAAAACGTGCCCGATAAAAACGCCAAAGGGGTGATGACAAAATTGGTAATGGTCGCCAAATGGTCAAACTTATCGGCCCAAATACCGCCAATCAGTCCGATTTGCCCCAATAAGAGAGAGGCAATGGCGGCATAAAAAAGCGCTACGGCAAAACTGTGCACAGTGAAATCGACAAAAAACGACATGGCGGTAAATGTGCCGGCACCGACGAACAGGCCGCGTGTCAACCCCCCAAAAGTAATGCCGATATTCAACTCTAATGACGATAGCGGCGGCATTAGGAAATCCACTACATTGCCCTGCACTTTGGCGACCAGCAGCGATGATGAGCTATTGGCAAAAGCATTTTGCACAATCGACATCATAATCAGCCCGGGGGCGAGAAAATTGATAAACGGGACGCCGTTAATATCAGGGCGCAAACCGGCCAAAGCGAGGGAAAAAATCGCCAAAAACAGCAGGGTCGTCACAATCGGTGCCATTAAGGTTTGCATCCACACTTTGGTGAAGCGGCGCACTTCTTTCAAATAGAGTGTCCATAGACCGAGCCAGTTAAACCGGCCGAATTGGCGTACCCCCAAAGCCGGATAATCGACCCCAATAGCGTCTGATTCGCTGATTTTCGGCTTTGATACTGATTCTGTATGTTGCATGGCGCAGACAATAGGCCAAAATCCGGCCCATTCAAGGCAAAATTATCGCTCTCACTGATTCGATTCATGTGGATAAGCGCGAATCAGACTTTCCCTTTAGCCACTATATTTAGTAGAAAATAAGTGTAAGACCACTAAATGTGGTGGTTAGAAAAAGCAAATTTGGAGGGCAAAAGCCATGGCATGGACTGAAGAGCGTGTTGAAATGCTGAAACAATTATGGACGGATGGGCTCTCGGCCAGCCAGATTGCCCGCAAAATGGGCGGTGTGACCCGCAATGCGGTCATTGGCAAAGTGCATCGGCTCGGTCTGTCGGGCCGAGCGACGCCGGCACGGGTATCAACGGCGCGCATATCCGCCGGATCGGGGCGCGCGCAACCATCGACCCCGTCGCTATCGGGCAGTGCGCGGTTTCGCGCCAATGAGCTTGACGAGATTAAAGACCAAGTCGTGCCTGAGCCGATTTTGAGCCCTGAAGAGCGCGCCAGTGTGCTTCACTTGACCGAACATACCTGCAAATGGCCGATTGGCGACCCCGGTACGACGGACTTCCATTTCTGCGGCGCACGCGCCAAAAGCGGCAGCCCCTATTGCACCACCCATGCAGCGCAGGCCTATCAACCGCTGGAGCGGCGACGCAAGAAAAAAGCGGCGCGCTAACACCGCCGCCTTTCATGCCCCGCCGGATAATCAGATCTGGCGGGGCTTTTTACTGGCTTTTTGCGCTCGTCTCGGCGAGAATAACCGCCATTGGGAGGGTATTATGCGTCATTTCAAAGAAAAAATCTGTGTCATTACCGGGGCCGGCAGCGGCATTGGTGCGGCCTGCGCACAGGCCATGGCGCGTGAGGGTGCGCTCATAATCGGCACGGATTTGCGGAAAGATATGCTGGCCGAGACCAAGGCGCGCATTGAGGCGGCCGGTGGCGCTATGGAAAATTTCATGGTCGATGTCGCCGATCGCGATGCCATGTTTGACCTGGCGGCGACGGTCGAGAAACAATATGGCGCGGCCGATTTGATTTTGAACAATGCCGGGGTCGCTTGCGGCGGGCCGGTCAATGAAATGCAAATCGACGACTTTAAATGGCTGATGGATATTAATTTCTGGGGCGTGGTTCATGGCACGCAAGCCTTTCTGCCCCATTTCATCAGCAAGGGCAGCGGCCATGTCGCCAATATTTCATCCATATTCGGCCTGATCAGCGTGCCGACCCAAAGCGCCTATAATGCGGCCAAATATGGCGTGCTCGGATTTACCGATGCGCTGCGCCACGAAATGCGTGGCACCGACATCAATGTCAGCACCATTCATCCGGGCGGCATCAATACCAATATTGTGCGCCATGCGCGCATCCAGCAAGGCCCTGATGCCGAAGCCGAACATGAAGAAGCGATTGAACGCTTCGCACAATTCACCATGACGCAGCCCGACGGCGCGGCGAAAGTGATTATGAAAGGCATCCGCAAAAATAAGGCGCGTATTCTCATCGGGCCTGACGCGCATTTTGTCGATTGGGTGAAACGGATTTTTCCGAGCCATTATTTGCGGCTTTTGCCGATGTTGGATATTGGCCGCGACGCGGATTAAGACACAGACAAAGCCTATTGACTCGCTCGCGCCATCGCAGTAAGACGCAATTAATAATCATTCTTAATTGCAAGAGGGACACGCATGCCCGTGCCGCGCTCCATCATATACACCAGCCTCGTCTTTGGCTTATTGGCGCCGGGGGTGACCGCCTTTGCCGTATCTGACAAAGCGGCCCCTGAGGTCAATGTTTATTCCTATCGCCAACCGTTTTTGGTAGCACCGCTTTTTGAAAAATTCACCGCCCAAACCGGCATTGAGGTAAACGTTATTTTCGCCAAAAAGGGTTTGATTGAGCGCATCACAACGGAAGGTGCGCGCTCGCCGGCCGATGTTATTTTGACCGTCGATATTGGCCGTCTGCAGGCCGCGCGCGCGGTCGCGCAAGCGGTCTCATCGCCGCTTTTAAAAGCTCATATTCCAACGGCGGCACGTGGGCAAGACGATAAATGGTTCGGCCTGACCTGGCGTGCGCGCATTGCCTATGCCGCCAAAGACCGGGTGCAGGAAAAAACGCTTGCCTTTGCCGATTTGGCCGAACCGGCCTATCGCGGACGCATATGTCTGCGCTCCGGCCAGCACCCTTATAATGTCGCTTTATTTGCCGCTTTGCTCGATCATATGGGCGAGGCCAAGTTTAAAAACTGGCTGACGGGTTTGAAAGCCAATTTGGCCGCCAAACCGTCGGGCAATGATCGTGCTCAAGTGCGCAAAGTCTATGGCGGAGCCTGCGATATTGCCATTGGTAATACTTATTATATGGGCAAAATGCAGACCAATGAGAAAAAGCCTGAACAAAAAGACTGGGCCAAATCGGTCAAACTGATTTTCCCGACCATGCCGCGCGGCGGCGCGCATATGAATGTGTCGGGCATGGCCATGGCCAAACACGCCCCCAATCGCGCCCATGCACAAAAACTGATGGAATTTTTGGTCTCGCGCGAGGCACAGGAAATTTATGCCGAGGTCAATTTCGAATATCCGATTCGCCAAGATGTAGCGGCGTCTGAACGGGTCAAAAGCTGGGGCAGTTTCACGCCCGACACAATATCGCTCGACACCATTGCCGCATTGCGCAAACGGGCCAGTGAACTGGTCGACGAAGTTTCCTTTAATGACGGGCCGTAATATGGCAAGATTGTCTCCTGAAAGCGGGAGGATGAATCATGTCGTTCACTGGAAGCTGCTATTGCGGCAAAATTAAATATAAAGCCGATGGCGATGCATTGATGAAATTGCAATGTCATTGTCGTGAATGCACCTATATCACCGGCGGCGCAGCCAATTTGACTATGGGCGTTGCCGAAGCCGGCTTCAAATATACAAAAGGTACGCCATCAAGTTACAAGCGCGATGATATTGACGGCGCCGTGACGCGCGAATTTTGCGGCGATTGCGGCACGCCACTATTGAGCCGGGCCCCCGGCGCACCCGGTGCCGTTTTGTTGAAAATCGGTTCGCTCGACAATCCGGCCGATTTTGTCGGCCCCGATGTCGCGATTTACACTGATGAGAAACATGATTTTCATGTCCTTGCCGACGGCATCGCCCAATTCGGCAAATTGCCGGGCTAAAGGCAAAAAAACCCCCGGCAGATGGTCCTGCCGGGGGTCACGCTCACTAGGGGATATTAAGTGCGCGAGAACTCAGGATAGGCTTCAATGCCGAGCTCGGATTTGTCGAGACCCAGCAACTCGCCGTCATCTTCGACGCGAATACCCATCACCGCTTTCAGTATTGACCAGAGAATACCGCTGGCAACCATAGTGAAGATACCGACTGAGATAACGCCGATGAATTGCACGCCGTAAGACGCATCACCATTGGTCAGTGGTACAATCATGGTGCCCCAAATGCCGCACACAAGGTGCGCCGGAATGGCACCGACCACATCGTCGATTTTCAGCTTGTCGAGCATCGGCACGGCCAAGACGACCAGCACGCCACCGACAGCGCCGATAAAGGCAGCGGCCGGAATGGACGGGGTCAGCGGCTCAGCCGTGATTGACACGAGACCGCCAATGGCACCATTGAGCGCCATGGTCAGATCGATTTTGCCATAAAGCGCATTGGACGCGACCATGGCAGCCACAACACCGGCTGCAGCAGCCATATTGGTGTTGATGAAGATGTTTGAAATCGCTGCCGCATCAGCACCTGAACCCAGCGCCAATTGCGAACCGCCATTAAAGCCGAACCAGCCGAGCCACAGCACGAATGTGCCGAGTGTTGCCAAAGGCATGCTGGACCCCGGAATCGGTGTTACTTCACCATTGGGGCCATATTTGCCGGCGCGGGCGCCGAGAATAATGGCACCGGCCAGCGCTGCCCAACCACCGGTTGAGTGCACCAGTGTAGAACCGGCAAAGTCAGAAAAGCCCATAGCGTCGAGCCAGCCTGTGCCCCATTCCCAGCTGCCGACGATCGGATAGATAAATCCGGTCAGGAACAAGGTGAAGATGAGGAACGGCCACAGCTTCATACGCTCGGCAATGGTACCGGATACGATAGAAGCGGTGGTGGCGCAAAACACCATTTGGAAGTACCAGTCAGAACCGGCTGCATAGCCGCCTGAAAAATCAGGTGCTTCACCGGCAATGGCACTGTCATCAGCAGACCATACGGAGAAGAGCTCGCCAATATAGCCGCCTTCCTCAATGCCATACATCAAGTTATAGCCAACCAACCAATACATCAGACCGGCGATCGAGAATAATGAGATGTTTTTCAGGCAAATGGTTGCCACATTTTTCGACCGCACCATGCCGCTTTCGAGCATGGCAAAGCCGGCGGCCATAAACATGACCAGAAAACCGCAGACCAGAAACAGGAATGTGTTAAACACATAGGCCGTTTCGGGGCTGACTTCGGCCAGGGCCGGGCCGGCTGCCAAAGACAAAGCCGAACCCAGTCCCAAGATTTTTAGAGTATTTTTCAACATAGGTGGATTCCTTTACAGTGCAGCCGCGCCGTTTTCGCCGGTCCGAATACGGATCGCCTCATCGACATTGACTACGAAAATTTTGCCGTCACCGATTTTATCCGTATTGGCAGCGTCGCGAATGGCAGCGCAAGCGGCTTCCACTTGGCCGTCATCTACGACAACTTCCAGACGCATTTTGGGCAGAAAATTAATTTCGTACTCAGCGCCACGATAAATTTCGGTTTGGCCTTTTTGGCGACCGAAGCCTTTGGCTTCGGTCGCCGTCATGCCTTCAATACCGGCTGCGGTTAACGCCTCGCGAACGGCATCCAGTTTGAAGGGCTTGATTATGGCAAGGATAAGTTTCATGGGAGGAACCTTGTGCTAATCAAGCTTAAAATTCAGCGCCCCAGCTAATGATGGCGCGCGTATCGTCGTCTTCATTGCCGGAGATTGTCATGGTCATATCGCCTTTGGAAATCGAAATGGCCGTGTCGTCATTATCAGCATACTCGTCGCTTTCTTCGCCATAGGTCTGTGAACCATAGTGCAAGCCGATAGAGATATCGTCGCTGAGCGCATATTCATAATCCAATGACAGGTAAGATTCTTCAGCGTCTTCATAAGCATCATCTTCCGCACCGGCATTCATGTAGTAAGTGATAGAAATGCCCGCAACGCTTGTGCCGATATAAATGTCTGAGAAATCATTACCGGAATCGGCTACGCCGGGATACATATATGAGATGTAACCGACTTCCAAGGGCAACCCGCCAACCTCAGTTGAGTAGCTGGCATACAAATCCAATTCATAGTTGGCATCCGTTGCAGATGCGCCCAGTGAACCGACCCAAGTGCCGATCGCGAGGCCGTTACCAAGATCGGCATCAAAGCCGCCTGACAGGCTGGCATCGCCGGCAGCTTGTGTGTCACCGCGCCAGATATAATCGGTGGTCGCACCGACATTGGCGGTAATTTCAGCGGCCGATGCAACACCGGTCAGCGCTGTCCCCGAAACCAGCAAGGCTGCCAGAGTGCGGGTTGTTTTCGTAAATTTTTGCATAATTAAACTCCTTTTAGACTTACGCCCACCCAGACTATGCAAGATTCGTGCCAATGCAAAATATGCGTAATAAAACCGAAATACGCCACGCCTGCTCAATATCGCGACGCATTCGTCTCAATTTACTGCCTATTAAATAGGCATAAGTTTAATATTTGGGTATATGCCTAATTATTAGGCACTATTAATGCGCTTTTGCGGCACACCGGCAGCGTCCAATGCGGGTCCCAGCTGTCCGGTGATGAACAGAAAATACATTTTAAAATCGCCAAACAGCGACCAGAGCGGATAGGTGAAGGTAGCAGGCTTGTTTTTTTCGATAAAAAAATGCCCGACCCAGGCGAAAAAATAGCCGACAATCGGCATCAACCAAAGATAGACGGGCTCGCCCGCATAAACCACATAGGCGAGAATGGCCAGCCCGAGGCTGGTGCCAATATAATGCAAAGCGCGACAGGTCGGATGCGCGTGTTCGCGCAAATAATACGGAAAGAAGCTCTGAAAATCGGTCGGCGGCTGCGCCTCATATTTATCGGCCATGAAAAACTCCCTGTTTGACACAAAAGTTTAAGCCAGTGCGGACGCCGCCGCAAGCCTATCCGGCGCGGCCGATAATATGCGCGATTGACAGCGTGACGGCCAAATTGTTCAATATTGCCTTAATCATCTGCTTTGGGAGAAAGAAATGAGTGACACGCAGGAAGTAATCATTGATGTCGCCGACGGCGTCATGACCATCACCATGAACCGGCCGGAAGCCAAAAACGCCATGAATAAATCCATGGCAGAAGGCATGTCAGCGGCGTTTGACCAATTTGAGGCCGATAGCGATATTCGTGTCGCCGTGCTGACCGGTAGCGGCGGCACTTTCTGTTCGGGCATGGATTTGAAGGGCTTTTTGAAAGGTGAATCGCCATCCGTCAAAGATCGCGGCTTTGGGGGGCTGAGCCATTATGTGCCGGCCAAGCCGTTAATTGCGGCAACCGAGGGCTATGCGCTGGCTGGCGGCTTTGAGCTGGTTTTGTCATGCGATATGGTCGTTGCCTCGCGCGCCACCAAATTCGGCCTGCCCGAAGTGAAGCGCTCTCTTGTCGCCGGGGCCGGTGGCGTGTTCCGCCTGCCGCAGCAAATTCCTGAGCGCATCGCCATGGAAATGGTGATGACGGGTGACCATTATTCGGCCGAGCGCATGTATGAATGCGGTCTCGTCAATGCGCTGACCGATGAAGGCAAGGCGCTGGACGGGGCCAAAGAATTGGCGGCGCGCATTGCCGTTAACGGCCCGCTGGCAACCGCCGCATCGAAAAAAATCATGAAGGAATATAAAACGTGGCCGCATGATGAAATTTGGGCGCGCCAGCAGGAGATTATGAATCCGGTTTTCGCTTCCGACGATGCCCGCGAAGGGGCCACCGCTTTTGCCGAAAAACGCGCACCGGTGTGGAGAGGCAAATAAGCCTGACCCGAGCGAAACATGAAGGGGCGCATCTCGCGCCCCTTTTTTTGCACGCTTATTTCGCCGCGCCCAGCAAGACAGCGAGACCGAAGCCGATGGCGATATTCGCGAAGATGATATCAGCGGCAGCACGGTTTCCTATTTGCTGCTTGGCGGTGCCCTATCGCCGAAATTGAATAATGTGTTCTTCACGCTCAATCATCAATCCAATGAAACCGACAGCAATATTATCGGCTTCAGCCAAGAGCGCAATTTTGTGTCAGCGCGAGTCAATTACAGCTATCGTTTTTAAACTTGTAGGAGCGGGCTGAAAAAACCGAGCCAAAGGGAGACGGTGAGGGCCGACAAAACCGTGGTAACGGTGATGGCACTGGACGCTTCATCTTCCGCGGTTTGATATTGCCCGGCAAACACAGCGGCAAAAACGCCGGTCGGCATGGCCGATAAAAGCGTCAATGTGGCGACATAAAGCGGCGGCAGGGCGAATAAATAATGCGCGCTTGCGTAAACGCCAAGCGGCAAGAGCGCCAATTTGAACACACCGATATAAAGCGAGGGCCATAAATTATCGCCGATTTTGATAAAGGCGAGGCGACCGCCCACCGCAATCAGGGCCACCGGAATGGCGGCGCTGCCCAATAATTCAAGAAATCGGTCAACCGGCAAGGCCAGACCGAGACCGGTAAAATTCCAAATCACCCCCGCGGCCAGCGCCATGACAACGGCTTGGTCGCGCATCGCCACGACCAGCTTGGGCGGCAAATCGGCGAGCCGTAAATCGGCATTGGTCGCCGCTTCCAGACAGATTAAGGCAACGGTAAAAACCAATAGGCCGTGAAAAGCGAGAATGAGGAATAGCGGCAGGCCGGCATCCGGCCCGAAAGCGGTGAGAATGATGGGAATGCCCAGCATCACCGTATTGGAAAAGCCCGCACCGAAACCGAAAATCACATATTCCGAGCTGGCGCGCCCTCCAAACACAAACCGTGCGGCAATAAACGCCAAAGCCATAATGACCAGCATGGGCGCGTAATAGGCGAGCCATAGACCGATAGACAGGGTTTCGGGAAATTCTGTCAGGGCAACATTGCGGAACAATAAAGCCGGCGCAGCGAGAACAAACACAAAGCGATTGAGTGTTGCCACATGATCTTGGCTGAACACATCGCGCCGCGCCGCCATATAACCCAGTGCGATAATGGCGATAATCGGCGCGACAACGGAAAATGCAATCGGCATGAGCCCCTCTTTCTGCTGCACAGCCTATAGCAGAAATTATGTCGCAGCGCGAAATTTCAGCGCGGGCTGGACTTCGTGCCGAGCGGCGCTACCTCTTCGACATGCAGCAAGAACCGAAACAATTTGCCGAACGCGCCGCTTTGATTGCCCATGTCAAAAACATCTCACCCATGCTGGCCGATCATATGGGCGCAGAGGCAAGCCCAATAAAAGGCGGACGCGCCGCCGCCGAGGCGGCTTTGGCCAATATCGACCCCATCGCTTATGGCCATAGTCGCAATTATCTTGACGGCGCGGTGACGCGGCTATCGTCCTATATCCGCCACGGTATTTTGAGCCTTAATGAAGTGCGCAATCACGCGCTGGAATTGGGTGACGGTAAAGCGATTGAAAAATTCATTCAGGAATTGGGCTGGCGCGATTTTTGGCAGCGCATTTATGCGCAAAACCCCGATTGGCTGTGGCGCGATATTGAGGAATATAAAACCGGCTTTTGTGCTGATGATTATGCCGATGCACTGCCTGACGATATTGCCGCGGGCGAGACCGAGAGTGCGGCGATGAATCATTTTATTGCCGAGCTGAAAAATACCGGCTATTTGCACAATCATGCACGCATGTATTTGGCCGCCTATATGGTGCATTGGCGGCGCGTCAAATGGCAGGCCGGCGCGGTTTTTTTTCTTGAACATTTGCTCGACGGCGATGCCGCATCCAATAATTTATCCTTTCAATGGGTGGCCAGCACATTTGCCAATAAGCCGTATTTTTTCAATCTCGACAATTTGCAGAAATTCGCCGCCATGCACGCACCTTGTGATTATCGCGACAATAAATGTTTTGCCGGCACTTATGATGATGTCGCGATGCGCTTGTTCCCCAATATGGAGGCGCTGTAATGACAAAGCTTATTTGGCTGCACGAAGATTGTCTGCGCGCCTCGCATAATGTGTTTTCCCACGCGCCCGACGCGCAAGCGGTTTTTATTTGGGACGACGCCCATATGGCCGCCATGCATTTCGGCCTGAAACGCCGCGTGTTTATTTATGAGAGCTTGTGCCAATTACCGGTTGAGATTTATGTCGGGGACACGGTATCCGCGCTCATGCAATTGGCCGATCGGGGGCAAGAAATTGTCACCGGCAAGAGCCCCAATTCGGCGCTGAAAAACATCATGCAGGCGCTGCGCGAAACCATAAAGGTCAGCGCCATTGCCGATGACCCGTTTGTGCAAATGGACAGCCCGCCGGATCTGCGTCGCTTTTTCAAATATTGGAACAAAGCGAAAAAACACGCTTTTTCATATGACGGACGGTCCTAAGCTCAGCCTTGCGGCAACACCGCTTCCACGGCGCGCAATAATTTTTTTGCCTGCGGTTTGGTCAGCGATGAAAAATCGCGCACCGCACGACCATTGGGGGCAATGAGAAATTTATGGAAATTCCATTTCGGCGCGGCACCGGTCTCGGCCTCCAGCCATTTGTATAACGGATGCGCGCCTTGACCCTTGACCGTCAATTTATCGCTCATCGGAAAATCGATGGCGAAATTGACTGTGCAAAACTCCTTAATCTCACTTTTGCTGCCCGGTTCTTGCGCGCCGAAATCATTGCTCGGCACACCCAGCACAATTAACCCCTTATCGCGATAATTTTGCCACAATGCCTGCAAGCCGTCATATTGCTTGGTGAAACCGCAATAGGAGGCCGTATTGACAACCAATATGGCCTTGCCGCGATAATCGGCCAAATTGAGGCGTGTGCCGTCAATGGCGGGCAAGGAAAAGTCATGCGCGGTCAGGGGTTGCGCCGCCAGCGGTGTCGCCAGAAAAACCATAAAAGCCAATATAAGTCTCATGCAGCTAAATTAGCGCCATGCCGTGCCGTTTCAATGGTGCGCGCAATAATATTTGAACTTTGCGGCAAGCCGGTTCTAAACTGTCGGTAAAGGTAGCGTTAATTATGTTTTTGTATCAGTCAGAAACCGACAGCCATTTCGAATGTCCGCAATGCGGCCAACACGGCACTGTGCCGACGGCGCATTTGGATGAAGTATTGGCGCGCAATGAACACGCCGTCATTAGCTGTACCAAATGCATGACCCGCTTTGCCCCGCACGCCCCGACCGCCAATCGATTGCGCGCCACCGAGCCGGTGCATGACGAAGATATTGACGCGCCGCAAATGGCGCTGGAAGAAGCCGGTGATGAAGGCAGCGATGACGAGGCAGCGATAAATGCTCATGCGGCTTTGCCGGAATTACACGATCACTGGCAAATTCATCAAAAAGACCCGTTGGCCATGCCGCCATCACCCGAAGAAATGCGCGAACAGACAAAAAGTGCTTTGCCGATTTGGCTCCAACCGCCAAGTGACAAAAAAGATTAGAGCCAGCGCCGCACACGCATTTTATAATTGCGGTAAATCTGCCCGAACTCGGTTTCAAGATTTTCTTCTTCTTTGACAATCCAGATTTGCTGCACCAACAGCACAAATACGGGCACGACCAAAAGCGTCCAAACATGACCAAAGGCAAGGCCCGAACCGATAAGCAGCACCGCCATAGCGACATAAATCGGATTGCGCGAATAGGCGAACAGGCCGGTTTCCATAAGTGCCGAGGGCTGCCCGTCAGGAATAATCGTGGTTTCGTGTTTGCTGAAACTGCGCGCTACGAGCAAAATCGTGCCAAAGCCCAGCACCATGAGCGCCATGCCGATATATTGCCATGTCGCGCTCAATAGGGGCTCGACCGGCGCGACATAGCCGATAAGCAATTGCGTGATAATGCCGGCCAGCACCATAAGCGGGGGATAGATTTTCATATGCCTTCTCCTTTAGGCTGAGACGGAAAGAGGTTGCCAAATATCGCAAATACGACGGCCGTCAAAAATCGCAATTTTGGGAAATTGCAAAAATATCGCCTCGCTTTGCGTGGGACGCAAAAACACGAAATCATCAACTTTGAGAGGCGTTTTTTTCGGCCCCTCAAGAAACTCCTGGTTGGAAGAACGACCGAATAGCGGGCTTGTTTTCAGCCCTTTCGGCCATATGGGGTTGGCCATCCAATAGCCGCCATGAATGAAAATGCCGGTGCCTTTTTGGGGGCGACCGACAATATTTTCGCCATATTCCCAAGCGGCAATGGCCAGCTCATCGGAAATTTTTAACGCCGGCGTAGCGATAAAGGCGGCCGCTTCAAAATCCTTCAATATCGGCATATCGAAATCGCTCGGCTTGACCAAAGCCGATCCTGCTGCCAACTCATTGGCCAGTTCGGTGTTTTTATAAAGACCGAAAGTCGGGCTACCGGCCATATTGCGCACCATGGTCTCAATATGCGCCGCGCTGAAATGCGCGCGCCCTTGCCGCAATGCTTGCCCATAGGCTTTTTGCGCGCCCTTTTTGGCGCGGCTACGCCACCCGTCCAATGTCGGGATTTTGGTCAAATGCGGCTCATAGCCCAAATAACCGGCCAGTATCAAATGCTCTGAGGCGGCCAAAAAACGCAAGGCCGTTTCAAGCGTGTCGCCCGGCATCAGGCCACCACGATGCAATCCGACATCGACCTCAAAATTGATGCGCAATTTCAGCCCCAGTTTTTTGGCCAATGCCTCATATTGTTTGAGGCGTTGCGGCGTATCGATAAGCCATTGGATACGCTTTGCCGCCTGCTTGCCTTTGACCGCGGGTAGCGCATCAAACAAGTCGGCCGCCGCAGCGACCGGCAAGGGCTTGCCCAAAAGCTGGTCGGCGCGCGGCAAGGCGGTCAATAATTGCCGGCTCATTTCGCGGTTGAAACTCATCACGCGGTCGGTTTTTGCCGCTTTGGCGATATGCGCGAGCAAGGGCGCGCAAGGCAGGGATTTGGCGACAATGCGATAGGCCATATTGCGCGGCAGCATATGTTTTAATTGCTTTATGTTTTCATCGAGCTTGCGGCGATCAATCAGCAAAACCGGCTCGGCCAGACCGGCCGCACCCAGTGCTTTTTGCAGCTTGGCGAAATAGGCCTGCATCATGCGGCCTCGAATAAATCGCGCAAATAGGGATTTAACAGCCGTCCTTGCGGGTCAAGCGCGGCGCGCAATTTGGCAAAATCATCAAATTTCGGATAGGCGACGCGCATATCATCGCCGGTAAAGCGATTGAGCTTGCCCCAATGCGGCCGCCCACCATAACGGCGGAAAATCGGCTCAATCTCGGTGAATAAAAATTCATATTCATCGGGCGCATATGTGTGCACGGCAATTGAAATGCGCGGGCCGTCATGAAACGGCGACAGCCAGGCCTTATCTTGTGCCGTCATGCGGCACTCAAACGGAAAAAACACATCGCGGCGATGGCGTTCAATATGCGCGCGCACTTCTTCCAATGCAGCCAAGCCTTTATCGAGCGGCAAGTGAAACTCCATTTCATTGAAATGCACATTGCGCGCGCTTGACAATAATTGCCAGCTTTCGCCGACCACATCTTCTTCCGGCGCATCGGCAATGGCGGCAGCCAGCAATTTCTTTCTAAGATAGGGAAACCAGCCCAACCAATCACGCAAGGCTTTAAGCTGCATGACCCCATCATCGCTTTCATCATGCCGGCGCGGCGTGTCATCGGCCTCGGTGATATTATGAGTGATGCACATGGCTTGGCCGGAAAACGGCAAATAGAAAAATTCAAAATTGCGATTATCGCGCCATAATTGCTCGGCATCGGCCAGAACCTGAGCATAGGGCGCAAACCAGACGCGTCGATGCAGCTTATGGCGCGCCACTAATTGCATTTGAATTTCGGTAAAAATACCCAGCGCCCCCAGCGCCACTTGCGCGGCCGGCAATAAATCTGGGTTTTTTTCGGCGCTGATTTCCATATCCTCGCCGGCGCCGGTGACCATGCGCAGGCCGCGAATTTCAGCCGCCAGACAGGGTAAGTCGCGCCCCGTGCCATGCGTCGCCGTGCTGGTCGCTCCGGCCAGGCTTTGCACATCAATATCGCCGAGATTGCGGAACGCCAAGCCATGCGCCGCCAAGGCGGGTGACAAATCCTTAAGCCGCGCACCGGCGCCGAGCCAGGCGGTTTGCGCCTGCGCGTCGACCGCCCCAATGCCGTTGAAATGATCGAGCTTTACAATCGCCCCATCGCACGGCACAAGGCCGGTCCAACTATGACCGGAGCCGACCGGACGCACCCCGCCCTCGGCTTCGCCAAGCAGTTTTTTGAGCGCTGCCGCATCGCGCGGCACGGCAATCTCAGCATTTTGCGGCGCAATGGATTGCGACCAGTTTTGCCAGCCTTTTGCGGTTTCCGCCCCATCCATTTCTTTGGCCTGAACCGGCATTAGCACGCTCGCCCCCATTGCGGCCAGAAGGGTTCGTCTCTTCATATGGCCTTCCCTCATTTAAAGAAAAGGCTATAAGCGTGTCTCGCACTTGGCAAGCACTAAGCGCCGTCGCTTTAACGGCCCTGAGTTTAGCCGAGGAAATTGCGAATGGCGTAATTGGTTGTGGTTTGCGCCACCAAAGTGCCGTTTTCATCTTTCAAATCAGCGACCAAAGTGAAGTCAAAACGCCCGTCTTTTTCCAATGCCGCATTCATCTCATCGGCTTGCGCCTGGCTGAACACGGTCTCTGCCGTCACCGAACTCATGGCCGGTGCTTTAAACTCAATCTTTAAATCGCGCACCACCGGTTGGAATTTCTCAGGCTTGGCAAGATGACGCATTGGCACCAGCCCGCCGAGAAACTCACCGCCGGCAAACAAATAGGCCGCGTGCATCATATGCACGTGATTTTCGGTTTCCGGATTTAATTCGACTTTCACTTTGAAAGTTTCGTCGGCTTGCAAAATCTGCAATCCGGCATTGCCATAAAGCGAATAATTCTCGCAAATATTGGCAGATAGGGCTTTCAAATCCATATTTTTCTCCCGCTGTGCCGCCATCAGACCTGTGGCGCCTGAGGGCTGAAAAATTGATGTGCTTTAGCGATAAGAAAAGGCAGCAGCGCGACAATTGCAAGCCCGAATAATGTCCCGAACCCATATTGCACCAGCGCATTGTCATCGGATAGAGCCCGCGGCAGGCGCGTCATGGCAAGCATCAACACAAAACTGACACCGGTTAAAGCCGCCGCCAATAGGGCTTGCACCAATATCGGGCCGGGCAAATGCACCTCTTCATGGCCACGCAAATAGCGGCCAAGCAGCCAGCCCGTGCTTAGGCCGATAAACCAATAGGGCGCGTCATGGCCGATATGGGTCGGATAAAAAGCAATGTAAAAACCTTGCAACACAATCAGTACGAGCAATATTTGCGGCAGGGACGCCGCCGCCAGACGGGTGCGGCTTGCGGCATGGCGTTCAACACCGATATAGGCCATGAGGCAAAATACGCCGAAAACAAAGCCTGAAAGAACATCGCCCAAATCGTGCACGCCCAAATAAAGCCGCGAAAAGCCTTGCAGGACGATAAAAATGGCGGCTGCCGCATAAGCCCAATTTTGCCGCATGGTATGGGCCAGATAGCCCCAAAGAACGACGGCGATTTGCGTATGCCCGCTGGGCCAGCCATAACTGTCGCCGACGCGACCGTCGAGTGCATAAAGCATATCGGGGCGCGGATCTTGTCCGAAATCCTTGAGCCAACTATTCAAAAGACCGGCCGCCATGAGCAGCATGGCGGTGTGAAAAAAACGTTTTGAGCCGAGCGCGAAATAGCCGAAGCACAAAAACATGATGAGAAATAGCGGATAGCCGGCCAAGGTAATCAGTTCGAAAAACCCGTTTAAAAAAGGTGTCCGCAAAGGCAACACCCAATCCATTATATTCCATAGCGACATGCAAATCCCCCTCTCATGTCTGGTGAAACTAGCATTGCCGCCGACCCGCAACAAGCCGGGGCGCAAGCCTGATGTGAGGCACTCGACATTTGCGATTTAGGCTTTACCCTTTACAACCACATAAGCACAGGTAACGGGTCATGAAGATAATCATTTCCGGCGGTGGTATTGGCGGTCTGACGGCTGCGCTTTGCGCCCTTCACTTCGGCCATCAGGTGACGGTTCTCGAACGTGCTCCCGCTTTGGGCGCGGTCGGAGCCGGTATTCAAGTGCCACCCAATGCGATGAAAATTTTTGCCGCCTTAAAACTTGATGCGGCACTGACCGATATCGGCTTTTTGCCGCACGCCATTGAAACCCGCATGGGCGTATCGGGACGGCAAATTTTCACCATTCCGCTGGGTGCTCAGGCCGTTGCGCGCTGGGGGGCGCCCTATCTGCATATTCACCGAGCCGATTATATCGCGGTTCTGCAAAACGCTTTGCGCGCGCAGCAGGCAGATGCTTTGCGGCTCAATGCCGAGGTCAAGGCCTATCGTCAAACCGCCAATGGCGTGTGCGCCCATTTGGCCGATGGCAGCGAGATGGAGGGCGATGTTTTGCTGGCCGGCGACGGCATTCACTCGCCCCTGCGCACGCAAATGCTGGGCGCGCAAAAGCCTATTTTTACCGGCAATGTCGCTTGGCGCGCCGTCGTGCCGATGGACAGGCTGGGCGATGATGCACCGCGCCCGACCGCCTGCGCCTGGATGGGAGCGGGCAAGCATTGCGTTACCTATCGCTTGCGGCGCGGCCGTTTGGCGAATTTTGTCGGCGTCGTCTCGCGCGATGATTGGACCGTCGAGAGTTGGACCGAACAAGGCACGAAGCAAGAGGCTTTGGCCGATTTTGACGGCTGGCACCCGACCATTTGTCGGATTTTGGACGCCGCCGATACGCATTATCGTTGGGCTTTGTTTGACCGCGCACCGCTTGAAAATTGGGTCGATGGCCGAGTTGCCCTTTTGGGCGATGCCGCCCATCCTATGCTGCCCTTTATGGCACAAGGCGCGGCAATGGCGGTAGAAGACGGCTGGGCGGTCATGCAAGCCCTGGCGCAAGGCGACAGCGTGACTGAGGCATTGCAAAATTATCAGGCACGCCGCTTGCGCCGCACCAGCCGCGCGCAAGCCGTCTCGCGCGCCAATGGCACGACATTTCACCAAAGCACGCGGCTCGGTCAAATCGCTACCTATGCGCCTTTATATATGGTCGGCAAATTTGCGCCGAAACTCATCCATGCGCGGCAGGATTGGCTATACGGCCATGACGAGACGCGATAAAGGGGGAAATGGCGCACAGAGATGGTTTCGATGCCTACCCCAGGCCCCTGGCAAGCCTTGACCTTCAATAATGTCAATAGGTCAGCATTTTTGCAGGCGCGTGCGAATTCCATTCATGGCCATCCATATGGCCCAGCAAGCAAAGATCCGAGTTCCGGGTCACACGGTGCGCGAAACAAGGTGCTTGGGGGTTGCTGAAGCAGCATTTCTGATATCTTAAAAATTTCAGATATCGAGCGTTTGGCCGAGAACTGAAGAAGCTTATTCTTACACAAAACTGCAATAAGAGTATTTTACCCAGCAATGATGAGGAATATTCTTATTTTGTGCACGGGCAATAGTTGCCGGTCGGTTTTGGCCGAGGCCTATATCAATCATATTAGCGATGAGTGGCAGGCCTTTTCGGCAGGCTCGCACCCGACCGGCGAGGTGCATCCTCTAGCTATAGAAACATTAAAGTCATTGGGAATTGACGCAAGCGATGCGAAGTCGAAAAACTGGCATGAATTTGCTGGCGCCGATGCCCCGATTATGGATGTGATTGTGACGGTTTGCGACAGTGCCGCCGGCGAAACCTGTCCCGTTTGGCCGGGTCAACCGACTGCTTATCATTGGCCGTTTCCCGACCCGGCGAAATTTTCAGGTTCAGATGAAGAAACCCGCGCCCATTTCCGGGAAGTCTTCGCCATGATAAAAAAGCGGATAGATAATTTTTTGACAAATAAGGGATGATGATGGGGAGGAAATTGGCGGCGGAAGCCCTAGGGACGCTACTACTGGTTTGCACGGTGGTTGGCTCAGGCATTATGGCAGTCAATCTGGCGGAGGGAAATGACGCCGTCGCACTGCTCGGCAATACGATTGCCACAGGTGCCATTCTTTATGTTTTGATCACTATTTTCGGTCCGGTCTCGGGCGCCCATTTCAATCCCGCCGTTTCCTTGGTTTTCCGCTTGAGGGGTGAACTCGGTAACAGTGATTTTTTGGCCTATATTGGGGCGCAGCTTATTGGTGGCTTACTCGGCACGGCCCTGGCACACGCCATGTTTGAATTGGCCTTGTTTACCCCATCGGTCAATATCCGCACCGGCCACGGTCAGTTCCTTGCTGAAACGGTCGCCAGTTTCGGCTTGGTGATGACCATTTTGGGCGGCTTGAAATATCGCGCCGAGGCTGTTCCCATGCTGGTCGGGCTTTACATTACGGCCGGTTATTGGTTTACCGCATCGACCAGTTTTGCCAATCCCGCCGTTACTTTGGCGCGCGGCTTTACCGACAGCTTCTCCGGCATTCGGCCGACCGATATGCCGCTTTTTTGGTTGGCCCAATTTATCGGCGCTGTCTTAGCCCTCATCGCAATGCGCGCAGTTTTGGGGGATGATGAGCCGTCATAAACGCGTCATGCCTGCGTAACAAAAGAGCAATGGAACGCGGTCACTCCTCACATAAAGGTTTCCACCGTAAGTGAGATGACAAATGAACGGCAGCTCTTTGAACAACACAAAAAGCGACGTCAAAAACTATAAAACCATTTTCATTTCCGATATTCACCTCGGATCAAAGGCTTGTCAGGCAGAGCTTTTGCTGGATTTTCTGAAACATAATGACAGTGAGAAGCTGTATCTGGTCGGCGATATTGTCGATGGCTGGCGCTTGAAACGCAAATGGTATTGGCCGCAAAGCCATAATGATGTCGTGCAGAAAATTTTGCGCAAAGCGCGCAAAGGCACGGAAATTATCTATGTTCCCGGCAATCATGATGAGGGATTGCGCCGTTATATCGGCACACATTTCGGCGGCATTGAAGTCAGACCGACAGATATTTATGAAGCGGTTAATGGCGATAAATATCTGGTGCTGCACGGCGACAGTTTCGACAATGTCATGCTTTATGCGCGTTGGTTGGCCTATGTCGGTGACCACGCTTATGATTTGGTGTTGCGCTTGAACACGGTGTTCAACGGGCTGCGCCGGTTGATGGGGCTGCGTTATTGGTCCTTGTCATCTTATTTGAAAATCAAGGTCAAAAACGCTGTTCAATTCATCAGTGAATTTGAGCGCGTTTTGGCGAACGAGGCACAAAAAGCAGGCGTCCAGGGCGTGATTTGCGGCCACATCCACCATGCCGAAATGAAGCAATATGGCGATGTTATTTACATGAATGACGGCGATTGGGTGGAAAGTTGCACCGCTCTGGTCGAACATTTTGACGGCACTTGGGAAATTGTTTTCTGGGCCGATATTGTGGCGAAACGGGGCACGAATTTTGACAAGGACGTCGCTGACGGGACGACGGAGAAACCGTTTGTCGAGGCTGCCGAATGACAAGAATATTGATCGTGAGCGATGCTTGGGCACCGCAGGTCAATGGGGTGGTCACGACATTGCAGACCGTTATCGGCCATTTGCGCCAGGCGGGGCATGAGGTCAAAGTCATTTCACCGGATATGTTCAATACCGTGCCCTTGCCGGTCTATCCGGAAATCAAACTCGCCGTCCTACCCAAACGAAAAATGGCTCGGTTGATTGATATGTTTGCACCCGAGAGAGTCCATATCGCCACAGAAGGGCCACTGGGCTGGGCAGCGCGCGCCATTTGTTTGAAACGGGGCTGGCGTTTTTCGACCAGCTATCACACAAAATTTCCCGAATACGCTTTTGAGACCGCGCGCATCCCCCTGAAACTTGGTTATGGCATTGTGAAACGTTTTCACGGTAAATCCGCTGCCATGATGGTGGCGACCCGATCTTTAGAAGATGATTTGAAAGCGCGCGGCTTTCCCAATGCCGTCACTTGGACGCGCGGGGTCGATACAGAATTATACAATCGGCGACGCAAACCGGCGCTGAAATTGGACGCACCGGTCATGGTCTATGTCGGGCGGGTATCGGCCGAAAAAAACATTGAAGCGTTTTTGGGTCTCGATTTGCCGGGCACCAAGCTGGTGGTCGGCGGCGGCCCGCAATTGGAAAAATTAAAGTCTAAATATCCCGGTGTCACTTTTACCGGCCCGAAATTCGGCGAAGAATTGGCGGCGCATTATCGCAGTGGCGATGTTTTCGTTTTTCCGAGCAAAACCGACACATTCGGTTTGGTGATGCTGGAAGCCATGGCTTGCGGACTGCCGGTGGCTGCCTATCCGGTCACCGGACCGCTCGATGTATTGGCCGGATGCCAAGCCGGCGAAATGAATGAAGATTTGGCCAAAGCCGTGAAACAGGCATTAAAAGCTGACCCGAAAGCGGCGCGTGACCATGCGTTGAAATTTTCTTGGGAAGCATGTGCCAAAATATTCCTGTCCAATCTCACGCCATTATAGAAGAGTCAAAATGGCGCGACTGACCGGTAAAATTCAAGGCAAACCCGAACAAGGCAAAACCACCTCGATTTTGCGGATTTGGCATGCTTTTTTGTTCTCTGTTGACGGATTGCGATATATCGCCGCCAAGGAAACTGCTTTCAAGCAGCAAATTATTATCGGCGTTTTCTTGATGGGACTGGCATATTATTTGGCCGAAACCACCTTGGAAATATTGGCGCTTATTTCGCCCATTCTCTTGTGTTGGCTGATCGAAATCATCAACACATCGATTGAAGCCGTCGCTGACGCCATATCTGAAGAGTTTGATGCCAATATCAAAATTGCCAAGGACCTCGGGTCTCTAGCCGTTTTGACCGGTTTCGGCATTCTTGCATTTGTATGGAGCGCCGTGCTCATTTTCTAAAATCCGGATGACCCGCTAAAACCCGGTCGGAAATGTCGTAGTTTGGTCTACCATAGAAACCATGATCTCGTCTCCTCAAACAAATATGCTTGAAGATCAATGGCTTGAGCCGCGTGACACGGTGCTTGAAACTTGGGAGTGGCGCACCGGGGAAGATTCGAACTCCCGACCCCTTGATTCGTAGTCAAGTACTCTATCCAGCTGAGCTACCGGTGCGTCGCTCAGCGTTTTACTGGCTGACCTGTTTGAATGCAAGGGGCGATTGCAATTTACCGGTCAAAACGGTCGCGATAGGCTCGCGCATCGCCCAAACTTGCCGCCTCAAAAACCCCGCGCGCCACGGCGCGGCTCACGCAATCCGCCGCCAAAGCACCCAATTCGGCAAGTGCAAAGGGGCGTGCTTCATCCGCTTCGGCCAATTTTTCAGCCCCCGTGGCGAGGACAAAAATCGTATCGCCGTCAAACGGCGTATGCACGGCGCGAATGGCGCGCGCCAAGCCGTCTTGCGCCATAATGGCGACGCGCTTGGCTTCGGCCACAGTCAAATCGGCGGCGACGGCGACCGCACCGATCGTGGTATTGCCGAGGGCCGCTGCCAATTTACTGCCGGTCATGGGATGTGACGTCGCATCGGCCGCTTGGCCGATAAGCGCCGGCAAACCAAACTCCGGCGCTCCGTTCATTTCAAGCGCTTTCGCTTGCGCCCAAAACCGCCCTGCCGCATCAACCACACTGCCGAGCGAATTGACCGCCATCAGGGCACCGACTTTGGCCGTGCCGTCAATCGCCACAGAAGCGCTGCCCAGCCCGCCCTTCAACTGACCGGCTTGGGCACCATATCCGGCACCCATATTGCCAAGCGCGAAATCACGCGACAGCGCGCCATAAGCATCGCGCCCCAATTGCTGATAAGGCGGTGTGTCGCCCCAATCCTTATCGCCGCCATTGGCGACATCGAATAAAATCGCAGCCGGCACAATCGGTGACGGCTTGGGGGCACCGGTTTGAAAACCACGCCCGTCAGCCCCCATGGCGGCGGTCACGCCGGAGGCCGCATCAAGCCCGTAAACCGAGCCGCCTGCCAAGACCACCGCATGCGCCTCGTTGACCAATGTTTCGGGTTTGAGTGCATCGGTTTCGCGCGTGCCCGGCCCACCGCCGAGACTGCTGGCGGCAATCACCGCCGGTGCATCGGGCACAATGACGCTGACGCCGCTGCGCGTCGCTTCATTAACCGCATGGCCGACTTTAATGCCGGCAATATCGGTAATCAGGTTTTTTGCTCCGGGGGTCATTGGCTTCTCCCTTTGCGCGACGCTAGCCGTGCCTTAAGACGCGGTCAAGCGTCTGCTGGCAGTGCTTTGGGCGCGTCGACAGAAACCGCATTTTCGCCATCGGCCTCATCGCGCGGCGCGCCGGGGGCTTGGTGCGGTAAGGTGATTTGAAATTGTGTGCCATGGCCATCACTGTGAATAATGTCCAAACGGCCGCCATGCCAGCTGACCAAATCGGTGACGATTTTAAGCCCCAAACCGGTGCCGTCAGGTTGGCGCGCACCGGCCATATGCGGCATTAAAAGCGAGCCGCGCCCTTCGCCGGGCAAGCCCGGGCCACTATCGCTCACGCGAATAATGCAAGCCTGTTCATTATTTGAGGCGCGCATGCGGATTTGCCGCAATGTCTCTTGACCTTTCATCGCCTGCACGGCGTTGAGCGCCAAATTATAAAGAATGCGGAACATTAAAGTGCGCTCGGCCACCACTTCCACATTGGCCAAACAATCATTGACCAATTGCACGCGCCGTCGCGGGTCATGCAAGCGCACGAAATTCAACGCATCGTCGATAATCGGTCGCAGGGGCTGACGCTGCACATCCAAATGGTCACGTTTATCGCTGGTATAAAGCGCCGCCCACTCGACCAGAGACAGGCTTTGTTCAATGGCCGTCGCCAATCTTTTGCCGATGCGCTGCTCTTTTTCGCCGGGCAATTGCATTAATTGTTCGGCGTTCAATTGCAGGCTGGCCAGCAAATTGCGAATGTCATGAGCCAGAAAACTGGCGCCTGCCCCCAAAGCGGCAAGGCGGGCTAGCTCATCAACATGCAGACGCATGCGGTCTTGAAACGCATCCAGCGAGGCCAATAAGGATTGCGCGTCATCGGCATCTGAAAAGCCCATCGCCGCACTGCCATAAAGCCGAATGAACAAATCATCCAGCGATTGCAGCATCAGGCGGCGGAAGAACACGCTGAAGAAAATGGTGAACAAGATGCAAATGCCGAGAAAGGCGATGAAAATGCGAATATATATGCCCAGCATATATTCTTGCCAAACACCGGCTGTCGCGATGGCGCGCACTTCCCGCGCTTTACCCATTGTTCCATTGTAAATGGCAAATTGCGATTCCGACGGGGTGACCATTAACCATAATAATGTGCGAATACCGTCAAACACCCCGGTTTGGGTCAAATCGATGGTTCGACTGATCGGCCCGGGCTGGGGGCTGACCACCAGCCAAGTCAATTTTCCTTTGTCCTCTCCGGGCGCTCTGACTTCAATACCCGACATACGCAAAGAGCGGGTTTCATACATGGCCTGCCAGTCCATATCAGACTGCGTTGCGGCCAATTTAACCATAAATTCAGCCAGCCCATGCGTTTCCGACATATTGCGGTTCAACCATTCAGCGTAAATATACGGCATGACGAAAAACAAGCCGGCTGAAAAAAGGCCAATAGCGAGGAAAATCACCTGCCGCGGCAGGGTCGGCAGACGCACCGCGTGTCCGGCTTTTCGAAACATACGCAAATCACTCATCATTAACCTTTAGCCCATAAAGCTTAACAAAAGGTTAACGGCGCAACAAAGCCAAAAGCCCCACTATTTTGCGGGTGCGCGGACCGAATAGGGTTGGCGTATAATAATCACCGGCGGCACGTTTGGAGGCTTCGCCGCGTGTCGGATAGGGCGCAATCACTCCTGCCATAGCCGATATCGGCAAGCCCTGTGCCAGCGCCATGGTCCACGGCGCCAGCAAATCACCGGCTCCTTTGCCGACAATCGATGCCCCCAAAATACGGCCATTGCGCGTCGTCACCACTTTCACCATACCGCGCATATCGCGCTCGGCGCGGGCCCGGTCATTTTCTTCAAACGGCCAGCGCAGCACTTTAACGGCCGCATATTTTTCCCGCGCCTCGGCTTCGCTCAAACCGACCGAAGCCAATTCAGGATTGGTATAGGTGACGCGCGGCAGAGCCGTGAAATTGACTTTGGCAGGCAGAAAAAACAAAATATTGCGAATGACCAAACCGGCTTGATAGCCCGCCGCATGGGTGAATTGCGGCCCCCCATTGACATCGCCAATGGCAAATATTTTCTTATTGCTGCTGCGCAATCTTTTATCGACAAGAATATGCGGTGCCGGCCCGTCGCTGGCGGCGACCCCTGCCTTGTCCAAATCCAAAGCCGCCAAATTGGGCTTACGGCCGGCCGCGACCAATAAGGCATCGCCCGTTACTTGCGCGCCATTTTGCAATGAAACGGTAATCTTTGTTCCCGCGCCTTTGCCACTGCCGGCGACCGCCGCAATGCGCGCACGCTCCATCAAGCTCACACCGTCTTCCAGCAATTGACTTTTTACATGGGCGGCGGTTTCAGGGTCGTCGCGCCCCAAAAAGCGGTCAGCTTCCAAAACCGTCACCTGAGTGCCGAGGCGGCAAAAGGCTTGCGCCATTTCAGCGCCGATCGGCCCACCGCCGATAATCAGCAAATGTTTGGGCTGGCGCGTCAGCTTGAAAACCGTCTCATTGGTCAGATAGGGCACGGATTTCAGGCCGCGAATATTGGGCACGCTGGCGGTTGAGCCTGTCGCGATAACAAAGCGCTTGGCACGAATAATCGCATTGCCTGCCTTTAAGGTTTTGGCGTCGATAAATTTACCCGTCGCCTCAATGACACGAACGCCGAGACCGGAAAACCGCTCCACACTATCGACCGGCTCAATCGCTTCAATGGTCTCGCGCACATGCGCCATGACGGCTTTGAAATCGACTTTCGGCTTGGTCGCGGCAATGCCGAAGGGCTTATTGGAGCGCCCCATATGGGCACGCTCGGCCGCCGCCAGCAGCGCCTTTGACGGCACACAGCCATAATTCAGGCAATCGCCGCCCATTTTATGCCCCTCGACCAGAACCACTTGTGCGCCCATTTGCGCCGCCCCGGCGGCAACGGAAAGGCCGCCCGAGCCGCCGCCAATAACGCAAATATCGGTTTGAATGTGCTCAGCCATTTTTCGTCCCCTTCAAACGGCGCCATAAAATCGGCGCCAATGACAAAATTGCCAGCGCCAGAAGCGGCCCCAAAATTTCAGGGCTTTGCATGACGCTTAAATCCGGCCGTTCACCGGCTTGTAACAGAACTGATATGCCATTGCCGATAGAGGCAAAAACAAAAGTCCCCGGCATAATGCCGAAAAAAGTAGTCAGCAAAAAGACCAGAAAACGCACACCGACCAGCGCCGCCCCCAAATTAACAATGAAAAACGGAAATATCGGCAATAGCCGCAAAACCAGCATATAAGACCAGGCATCGCGGTTAAAAGCGGCTTCGAATTTTTGCAAAGCCGGACCGGCGCGCGCGCGCAATGTGTCGCCGATAATATAGCGCGCCGCGACAAACAAACCGCTGGCCCCCAAAGTCGCTGAGATAACGATAATCACCCCGCCAGCCCAAGTGCCGAACATCAAACCGCCGGCCAGGCTGAGCCATAAAGCGCCGGGCAAGGAAAAAGCGACGGCGGTAATGTAAACCGCCATATAGGCCAAAATGGTGACGGCGAGATTATCGGCCACAGCGCGTTTCAACGTCGCTTCGTTCTCAGCCAGCCCTTGATAACTCACCAGCGCATCCAAATCGAAAATGAAAAAACCCAGCAAGAGTGCAGCAAACAGCCCGATAAGAACGATTTTTTTGCGCCCCGATGCAGCGTTTATATTGTCATTGTTTTTATTCATTTGACCATGCCTCCCCCGCATAAAACCGCGCTGCGTAAAGCCAAGAAGATTGACTTTAACGCCGTTTTTAGCTAAATCCGCCCGAGATATAAACGGAACTCAGCAGAAACACACTATTTTTCTGTGACGTAAGGAGTGGGTCAGGTGAAAAGAACTTTCCAACCAAGCAATCTGGTGCGCAAACGCCGCCACGGTTTCCGTTCCCGCATGGCCACCAAAAACGGTCGTCTGGTATTGGCGCGCCGTCGTGCCCGCGGCCGCAAAACCCTGTCTGCCTAAGACGTTTTCATGACACGCACAGGTCACGCGCTGTCAAGCTTGCGCGTCCGGCGCTTGTTTCTGGCTGCCGCCAAGGCCGATAAAGAGGTGCGGCGCGGCTTGATTGTGCAGGCGCGCATGCGCGACAAGGATGAAGCCTCGCCGACACCGGTGCGCTATGGGCTGACGGCGAGCAAGAAAATCGGCAGTGCGGTAGCGCGCAATCGGGCACGCCGTCGATTACGCGCTTTGGCGCAAGAAATTTTGCCGCTGGAAGGTAAGGCCGGTTTCGACTATGTGATGATAGGTCGTGTGCATACGGCACCGCGGCCCTGGCATAAGCTGAAAAGCGATTTGCGCTCTGCTTTGAAAACACTGCATGGAAAAGCGCCGAAGGATAGTAAAGCATGAATGATCAAAATAATTTCTTAATGGCCATTATTTTGAGCCTTGCGGTTTTGTTGGGCTGGCAGTTTTTCGTTACCGAGCCGCGCCTTGCCGAAGAGCGCGCGCGCCAGCAAGCCCAAGCCGATGCAACGCAACAAGCCGATAATGCGCCGCTGCGCGCTGATGGGCTGGCTGCCGATTTGGCACCACAAGCAGGCAATGCGGGGGCACAACCGCAAGTGGCAGCGCGTGTCACTGACGGGTTTGCCGAAGCCCCGCGTGTGGCCATTGAGACACCGCAATTGACCGGTTCAATCGCGCTCATGGGCGCGCGCTTTGATGATTTGGTGCTGAAAGCCTATGGCGCGACAGCAGCCGAAAATGCGCCGCGTCAGATTTTGCTGCAACGCGAAGGCCAAAAGGGCCATTGGCAAGCGCAGCATGGCTTTGTTGCCGCGCCCGACAGCAAGGTCACATTGCCGGATGAAAAAACCGTCTGGCAAGCCAGCGGCGACGGCCGTTTGACCCCTAGCGCGCCGGTGACGCTGCGCCATGTCACGCCGGAAGGTTTGGTGTTGTCGCAAACCATAAGCGTCGATGATAATTTCATGTTTACCATCACCCAGCGCGCTCAAAACGCAACCGGCGAAACGCTGACGCTCTACCCGTTCGGGCAAATTGCGCGCACCGGCACGCCGCGCCTTACCGATTTGTTTATTCTGCACGAAGGGCCGATTGGCTTTTTTGGCGAAGAAGGCCTCAATGAAATCGATTATGATGATTTGCTGAGCGACGGGCCGGTCAAGCAAAGCGCCACAGGTGGCTGGCTTGGCATGACAGATAAATATTGGGCCGCTGCGCTCATCCCGCCTCAAGAGCAAGCCTTTACCGGTCGCTTTACCGGCCATGCAGATGGCCAAATGGGCGGCCAAAGCGCGCCCGTCTATCGCAGCGATTTTCTGCTCGCGGGAACGACATTGGCGCCCGGCCAAAGCCTTGAAAGCACGAGCCGGTTTTTCGCCGGCGCCAAGCGCGTCGATGTGATTGACGCTTATGCCGATAGCGGCATTACCCGGTTTGACTTGCTGATCGATTGGGGTTGGTTTTACTTCCTGACCAAGCCCATGTTCAACGCGCTGGCGCTTTTTTACGCCTTTTTCGGCAATTACGGCATTGCCATTTTGCTGGTCACCGTGCTCATCAAATTGGCCTTTTTCCCACTCGCCAATCGCTCTTATGAAACCATGGCGAAAATGAAAAAATTGCAGCCGCGCATGTTGCAAATCCGCGAAGTCCATAAGGACGACCGACAAGCGCAGCAGCAGGAATTGATGAAGATTTACCGCGAAGAAAAGCTCAATCCGCTGGCCGGTTGTCTGCCCATTCTCATTCAAATTCCGGTGTTTTTCTCCATTTATAAAGTGCTGTTTGTGACCATTGATATGCGTCACCAGCCTTTCTTTGGTTGGATTCAAGACTTGTCGGCACCCGACCCGACCTCGCTCTTCAATCTGTTCGGGCTCTTGCCTTATGATGTGCCGAGCTTTCTGCTCATCGGCATATGGCCGGTCTTAATGGGCCTCACCATGTATGTGCAAATGCAGATGAACCCGCCACCGCCCGACCCGATACAAGCGCGCATGTTCCAAATCCTGCCGATTTTCTTCACCTTTATTCTTGCCGGTTTTCCGGCCGGTTTGGTGATTTATTGGGCATGGAACAATTTTCTCTCGCTATTGCAGCAGGGCTATATTATGCGCCGTCACGGCGTCGAGATTGAACTGTTCAAAAATCTCGGCCTCCGCCGCAAAGCCGCACAGCAAGGCGACGATCATGACGGATCAACAGGATAGTCAAACTGCCGGGCTGATCGAGGCCGGCCGATGGCTTTTGGCGCAAGGGACCGAGTTTAAATTCGGTGTCGTAGCGCTTGACGCCCTGCCCGCGCCGGAGCGCATTGAAATCGCTTTTGCCGGACGCTCAAATGTCGGCAAATCATCGCTGATTAATGCATTAACCGGTATGAAGGGGCTGGCCCGCACCTCCAACACGCCGGGGCGCACGCAAGAGTTAAACTTCTTTCTGCTCGCGCCGAAGCGCAATGATGGCGCCGCTTGGCTGGTCGATTTGCCGGGCTATGGCTATGCCCGCGAGAGCAAAGCCAAAATCGCCGCATGGAATGCATTGCTCAATGCCTATTTGCGCGGACGACCCAATTTGCGTCGGGTTTTTGTGCTCGTCGATGCGCGCCATGGTTTAAAGGAAAATGACCGCGCCATGATGGATGATTTGGATATGGCGGCCGTGTCTTATCAGATTGTGCTGACCAAAATCGACAAGCTGAAAACCGGCGCGCTTGAAGCGCTGATTGAACAAACCCGAGCCGCGCTTGAAAAACGCCCCGCCGCGCATCCCGACATTATTGCTACATCGAGCGAAAAGGGCGACGGCATTGAGCGGGTGCGCGCGGCCATTGCAAGTCTGGTTGATTTGACCGAATTGGGATATAAGGCCTGATAGAATTTGGAGTTTGCATGGCAGGCAAAGCAAAATCATCGGCGAAGAATAAACCCGCCAATCCGTCGGATTGGCTGGCCAAAGCGCATGTGCTGAGCGAAGCGCTGCCTTTCATGCAGCTTTATGACAAAAAAACAGTGGTGATTAAATATGGCGGCCATGCCATGGGCGATGAAATATTGGCGCGGCAATTTGCCCATGATGTGGTGCTGCTCAAACAATCGGGCATTAATCCGGTCATTGTGCATGGCGGGGGGCCGCAAATCGCTGCCATGCTGGAGCGGCTGAACATTAAAAGCAGTTTCAAAAA
>CATDDF010000044.1 GCA_949498175.1 Alphaproteobacteria bacterium
GCTCGACCAAAATCGTCGATCGCGAAAGCGGGCAGATTTATCGCGGTGAAGTGCCCCCCTATGCGGTGGTCGTGCCGGGCACATTGCCGTCGGAAAATGGCGGGCCGAATTTGGCCTGTGCGGTGATTGTCAAAACCGTAGATGCACAGACGCGCAAAAAAACCTCGGTCAATGAGCTGTTGCGCGATTAGGATAGTTTCATGAGCCAATCGCTAGACCCTGTCGAACTGGCGGCACAATTGATACGCTGCCCTTCGGTCACTCCGGCTGAAGCGGGCGCGCTCGATTTGTTGCAAGCGGTTTTGGAAAATCTCGGCTTTACTTGCACGCGCCTGCCATTTGAAGAAGCGGGCACAGAGGCGGTAGACAATCTTTATGCGCGACTGGGCAGTGAGGGGCCGCATATTTGTTTTGCCGGGCACACCGATGTCGTGCCCATCGGCAATGCAGATGATTGGCAGACAGACCCGTTTGCCGGTGACATTCGTGAGCAAGCCTTATGGGGGCGCGGCGCGGCTGATATGAAGGGCTCGATTGCCGCTTTCGTGGCCGCCGTGGCGGCGCATCAGCAAGCGCAGGACAATATTGGCGGCTCAATATCTTTTCTCATTACCGGCGATGAAGAAGGCCCCAGCATTAACGGCACGCGCAAAATGCTGGGCTGGCTGCAAGAACAGGGCGAGATTATCGATGATTGTCTGGTCGGTGAACCGACCAATCCTGACGTGTTGGGCGATATGATAAAAATCGGTCGCCGTGGCTCGGTCAATGGTGTGGTGACGGTGACCGGCACGCAAGGCCATGTCGCCTATCCGCATTTGGCCGATAATCCGGTGCCGCAATTGGTCACGCTGATGGCGCATTTGGCGGCCGGCACGCTGGATGACGGGTCAGAACATTTTCAGCCGTCCAATTTGGAAATCACCTCGGTCGATGTCGGCAATGGCGCGACCAATGTCATTCCGAGGCAAGCGGTGGGGCGTTTCAATATTCGCTACAATGACCATTGGGATAGGGATAAAATCACCGCGTGGATTGAGGCGCGGCTTGATGAAGCGGCAGGCGAAGCGGGTTACGCGCTTGAGCTGTCGCATACGGGCGATTGCTTTTTGACCGAACCCGGGCCTTTTGTCGAAACATTGAGCACGGCGATTGAAGAAGTGACCGGTCGCACACCCGTTTTATCAACCTCGGGCGGCACGTCGGATGCGCGTTTCATCAAAGACATAGCCCGCGTTGTCGAGTTCGGGCTGGTCGGCAAAACCATGCATAAGGTCGATGAGCATGTGCCGGTCGATGATATTCGCCAATTGGCCAAAATTTACGAAAAATTACTGGCGGGATATTTCGCCTAACCCCCCTGAGGCGCGGCCAATAATGCGTCGGGATAATCCACCTGCATGAAAGTCAGACCACAAGCCGGCGCGACAGGCGGGCATTGCGCCCGGTCGCAGGCGGCCAAAGCGGCACGCGCATCATCCGGCGTCCATTTACCTTCACCGACATGTTTCAACGCACCGACCATAGAGCGCACTTGATTGTGCAAAAACGACCGCGCGCTGGCGGTGATGATGAACTCATCCCCAGCCGCATCAATGCGCAGACTGTCCAGCGTTTTGACCGGCGATTTGGCTTGGCACTGCACCGAGCGAAAACTGGTAAAATCATGCTTGCCGATAAAATGCGCCGCCGCTTCTTGCATCGGCGAGAGCGCCAGTTTTTGCGGTACAAACCATACGCGCTCGCGGTCTAAAGCCGGCACGGCGCGGCGGCACAAAATGCGATATTGATAATGGCGCGCCAGGGCTGAAAACCGCGCATCGAAATCGTCGCGCGCATAAGCGGCCCCAATCACTGCCACGGGTTGCGGCTTTAAATGATAATTCAGTCCGGCCATCAACTTGTCAGGCGTCGGCGCACTTTCAAGGTCGAGATGCGCCACTTGCCCGCGCGCATGCACGCCGGTATCGGTACGACCGGCACCGAAAGCCGTCGCCGTCTCACCGCAAAACCCTTTTACCGCAGCCGCCAATGCGTCTTGCACCGCGCCGCCATCGCGCTGGCTTTGCCAACCGCAAAACGGTGTGCCGTCATATTCTATGGTCAAGCGATAGCGCATTAATCCAATGTCTCACCCGCTGTGAGGCCGCGCCCGCGCAGCCATTCATCGCCGCTCATGGCTGCTTTTCCGGCCGGTTGCACGCGCAAAAGCTGCAACGCATCTTGCCCGCAAAACACTATCGCCCCGTCATCGGCAAGCTGAGCTGCCGCGCCTTGCCGCGCGACCGCCTTGGCGGCCAGCACTTTGACCCGCCTGCCCTTGGCTTCAAACCACGCGCCGGGAAATGGCGACAGACCGCGAATATGCGCGTCCAATTCTTTCGCCGGGCGCGAGAAATCAAGCCGCGCTTCGGCCTTGTCTATTTTTTCCGCATAGGTAATACCGTTTGTTGCTTGCGGCACAGGCGTCAATGTCTCCGCCGCCAAAGCCTCGGCAATGGCCGCGCCGCCCAATTGCGCCAATTTGTCGTGCAGGCTTTGCGCATCATCGTCCGCCGCAATGGCAATGCGCTTTTCCAACAGCACATCGCCCGTATCCAATCCCGCTTGCATCTGCATGACGGCCACGCCGGTTTCAAGGTCACCGGCCATAAGGGCACGTTGTATCGGGGCGGCGCCGCGCCAGCGCGGCAAAAGCGAAGCATGAATATTCCAGCATCCCAGCGGCGGCACATTGAGCCAGTCTTGCGGCAAAATCATGCCATAGGCGACCACAATGGCGAGCTCGGGCGCCAGCGCGCGAAACCGCGCCAATTCGTCTTCATCTTTCAGGCTGGTCGGGGTGAAGACGTGAATGCCCGCCTCTTCGGCCGCCACATGCACCGGCGAGGCTTTCACCTGCTGACCACGCCCTTTTCTGGCGGGCGGGCGCGTATAGACGGCGACAATATGATGTGCCGCACGCACCGCCTCAAAGGCCGGCACGGCAAAATCGGGGGTGCCCATAAAGATGATTTTGCGGCTCATGGGCACGCCCTCAAACGCTTGCGCTTTGCGTCGCTTTTTTGAGTTTTTTCAGCGCCATTTGACGTTTCAGTCGCGACAAATGATCGAGAAAAACAATGCCGTTCAAATGGTCCATTTCGTGCTGAATGCAGGTCGCCAAAAGCCCGTCACAGTCAATTTCTTGAGGCTGTCCGTCATAGTCGAGAAATTTGACTTTGCACTGGGCGGGGCGGGCGACATCATCATAAAAACCGGGCACGGACAGACAGCCTTCTTGATAATTGCGCATCTCTTCCGCCGTCCAGATAATTTCCGGATTGACGAAAAAGCGCGGTTTTTCGTCCTTCAGCAAATCGCGCAAACGCCTAGCTTCCGCTGCCTCTTCATCATTTTCATCTTCCGCATCGGCTTTATTGGCCGCTTCATCTTCGCTATAAGATTGCGAAATATCCATCACGATAATGCGCTGCGCCACGCCGATTTGAATGGCGGCAAGGCCAATGCCATTGGCGTCATACATGGTCTCGAGCATGTCATCCATCAGCGCGCGCGTGTCGTCACCCACTTCGGCCACCGGCGCGGAAATGGTTTTCAATAGCGGGTCAGGCACTTCTATAATCGCTCTTACGCTCATCACTTTGAATTAAGCCTTGCAGGGGCCAGCGTCAAGAAATAGGATTTAACAACAGGCCGCGAAGAAGGAGCAAAATAATGGAGTGGTTACCTTACATCGTTTTTCTATTGATCGGACTTTCCGCTGGTTATTTCGCTTTTGGTAGAAATGAAGGGGACCAGAACGCCGCACTTTTAGAGGAAAATATCCGAAGATTGGAGGCCGATTTGCGAGATGCCCAAGCAGAGAAAATAAAAAGCCAAACACAATGTGAAGGGCTTGAAAAACAATTACAAAAAATGGAAACCGAGCGTAATAAGACGCAGGAAAGCCTCACTGCATTGAAAGACGACCACGCAAAGGCAGAAGCAAAAATAGCCGCTTTCGACGAGGCACAAGAACAAGCACGAACCGAATTCAAGAATGTCGCCAATGAAGTCCTGAAAAAAAACAGCAAGGAATTCGAGGAACAGTCCAAGAAAACCATAGAAACGATAACCACGCCATTAAAAGAGAACATTACTGGTTTCAATGAGAAATTGGTCGAGTTTTCGGCCATCAATAATAAAATGACAGAAGAGACGAACAATCTCTCAAAAGCCCTTTCTACCAACGTCAAAGCGCAAGGCAATTGGGGCGAATTTGTACTCGAAAAAATTCTTGAAAGCTCAGGCCTTGAAAAAAATATTCAATATACGGTTCAAGGTGAAAATATGGACCTGAAGTCAGTTGATGGCGGTCGTCAAATGCCAGATGTTGTCGTTAACCTACCAGGAGAACGCCACATTGTAATTGACTCTAAAATTTCGCTCAAAAGTTTTTCAGATTATCAAAACGCTACTCGGAAAGAAGACCAAGCCAGTGCAGCCAAAGCATTTGTAAAATCAACCGAGGCACATATCAAAGACTTAGTGGGAAAGAACTACCAAAGTGCTTACGGCTTAAATTCTCTGGATTTTGTAATGATGTTTATGCCTATTGAAGCCGCCTATATTCTTCTTATGTCTGAGAAAAGTGAACTGCTCGAAAGAGCAATGGACAAGGGAATATCGATAGTTTCTCCTTCGAATTTGTTCCCCAACCTCAAAACAATCAATTACCTATGGAAGCTGAAAGACCAGAACGAAAACGCTGAGGAAATTGCTCGACTCGGAGGAACAATTTACGACAAAGTAACCGGCTTTTTGGGTGATATGAAAGACGTGAATAAGGCAATTGGGAATTCCCAAAAAGCATATGACGAAGCAATCAAAAAATTACAGACGGGTAACGGAAGTGTTATAAAGCAAGCCGAAAAACTAAAACAATTAGGCTCTAAGACAAACAGGTCGCTTCCCGACATGTCTAAACCTTAGACCAAACCGCCTTCACCGTCTCGACTTCATGGCGGCCAATAAAGTGCCGTCATCGAGATAATCCAATTCGCCACCGACCGGCACGCCATGCGCCAGCCGCGTAATGGTGACATCCAAATCGGATAACATATCGGTGATGACATGCGCCGTGGTTTGCCCTTCCACTGTCGCATTGGTGGCGAGAATGATTTCACTGACAGCATCATCGGCGCAGCGTTGTTTCAATCCGCCCAAATTCAAATCATCCGGGCCAATGCCGTCCAGCGCCGATAAAGTGCCGCCCAGCACGTGATAGCGCCCTTTGACCGCTTGCGCGCGCTCCAGCGCCCATAAATCGCCGACATCTTCGACAACGCACAAAACCGACGGATCGCGGCGGCTATCGGCGCATATGGTGCAGGGCGACAGCGTATCAATATTGCCGCAAATGGTGCAGCTGACGATTTTATCGCGCGCCACCATGAGCGCCTCACTCAACGGGTCAAGCAGAGTCTCGCGGCGGCGCATCATTTGCAAGACGGCGCGGCGCGCCGAGCGCGGCCCCAGCCCCGGCAAACGCGCCAGCAATTTCACCAAATTTTCAATTTCTGCCCCGGCCATGAATAGCGCACCTAATCGCCGTCCATATCGGCTGCTTCGCCATCATCAACCGGCAGTGCGGCTTCAAAATCACTGATGGAAACAATCTCGGCTTTCGGGAAAGCCGATAAGGCCGCTTGCACAAACGGGTCTTTTAACGCCGCTTCTTCGCGACGGTCGGCCGCGCTCTGTTTGACCGAACCGAGCGTTGCCGCGCCGCTTTCCTGCGACAACGACACGACCCAATTTTGCCCCGTCCACGCACGCAATTTGCGCGTCAAATCCTGCGCAATATTGTCTTGCCCCTCGGCCAGACGCAATTCGATTCGACCGGCACGATTGCCTGCCGCGCTTTCAAACGCCACCAAATGCACACCGTTTTCAAGCGCATGCTTCAAGCCGATATCGCGCTTATCTGCCGCCAAAGCGACAACGGCCTGAAAATTTTGCAAAACCGGCGCGCTATGCAGTGCCGCTTGCGGTGCCGTCTCCAATTGCGCCGATGCTTGCGGTGCGCCGCCGCCATCATGCGCGCCACGCGGCGCAGCGGGAGGGTCCGGCGCAGCGCCTGATGCAGAAGATGGTGGAGAAGAAGGCGCGGCAGACGGCGCGCCGTCATATTGTTTGATAAGCTCTTCGGGCGACGGCATATCGGCCAAATGGGCCAATCGGATAAGCACCATTTCCGCCGCTGCGCGCGCATTACCGGCCCGCGCCGCTTCATCCGTGCCGGCCAGCAAAACCTGCCAAACCCGCGACAAAATGCGGGTCTGTAATTTTTCGGCCGCTTCCACGCCACGGCTTCTTAATTGCGCCGAAAAAGCAATATCTTCTTGCGCGGCCGGCACGAATTTCAGCCGTGTCAGCCAATGCGTCAGTTCGGCCATATCGGCCAGGATGA
Source organism: Alphaproteobacteria bacterium (assembly GCA_949498175.1). Taxonomy (GTDB): domain Bacteria; phylum Pseudomonadota; class Alphaproteobacteria; order RS24; family RS24; genus UBA8337. Next base: position 6,455 of record CATDDF010000044.1, read on the forward strand.
CCGTCGGGTCAGCGCCCATCAGATATTGCGCTTCAAACTCGGCCAATGCCGCACTCACCGAACCGGCCATGACCAAATCAAACAGATCGAAAATGCGTCCGCGATCGGCCAGCCCCAAAAGCGCCCGCATGGTGGTCTCATCCACCGCACCATTACCGGCCGGGTCAATATGCGCCAAGGCGCGATCCAGCAAAGACAGGGCGTCACGCGCCGAGCCGTCAGCGGCGCGCGCAATCAGTTTCAACGCTTCTTCCGGCAGGCTGACATTTTCAGCCTTGCAGGTGCGGCTCAAAAGGGTTTGCGTATCGTCCAAAGTCAGGCGGCGCAAATCAAAACGCTGGCAGCGCGACAATACGGTGACCGGCACTTGGCGAATTTCCGTCGTGGCGAAAATGAATTTCACATGTGCCGGCGGCTCTTCCAGCGTTTTCAGCAATCCGTTGAAAGCGGCTTTCGACAGCATATGCACTTCGTCAATAATATAGACTTTGAAGCGCGCAGCGCTGGGCGTGTAGCGCACATTATCGATAATTTCGCGAATATCGCCAATGCCGGTGCGCGAGGCGGCGTCCATTTCAATGACATCAACATGGCTGCCATCCATAATGGCGGCGCAATGCGCGCCATCTTCGGCCAAAGCCATGCTCGGCGCGTCAACCGTTTCGGTTTGATAATTCAGCGCGCGCGCCAAAATGCGCGCCGTGGTGGTTTTGCCGACACCGCGCACGCCGGTCAGCATAAAGCCATGCGCGATACGGCCACTGTCAAACGCATTGGTCAGCGTCTGCACCATGGCTTCTTGGCCAATCAGATCGTCAAAATTGCGCGGCCGATATTTGCGCGCCAAAACCTTATAGCTGCCATCATCGCTTATTGGCGCCGTGTCATTTTCAACTTCATTATCGGCATCGGCATCGGCCAACATATCAAAGCCCGGCGCATCGGCGGTAAACTCAGGCGCTTGCGCGCCCTCATCTTGCCGTTCGGAATCGACATGTTCTTCGGTCGGCTCGGGAGCATTATTATTTTCTGTTTCGTCTGTCATATGCGCCCCAAAGCTGCCCGTATCAATCATCATTGCCGCCCTGGGACCCCATAGGTTCGGTCCGCGGCATGAGAGGTGAGAGACTGGACAGGCAACCCGCACCGAACTCGTTAGGGCTGCTTCCTTCCGGACCTGACCCGGTTGGCGAGGGATGCGTCTGCCGCCAATCTCCCACCCCATTTATAGCAGAGACGCGCGCCGGAGACAGCCCGAAGTTTTAAAACCATGCACATAAATCGGCACGCGCGCATGCCCGCGCCGCAAAATTGCTTGCCCGCGCCAGTGTGCCCGTGGCACGTTACGGGGGATTTCCCGACTTTCGTGAGTATCCCATGCCCTTGCCAAACAATCCCATCATGTTCGCCAATAACCCGCTGGACCGGGCCGGAAATCTGCGCCGCGACCCTGATTGGGTGAAAGCACGGCTGGCCGATGAAACGGCACTTTTTGTACCTTTATGGCAATTAAACCCGCTGGTTTTACCGGAAATGGCGCAAGGCGAGGGTCGCGATGTTGGCTGGCTGCCACGCGCGGCATTGGCAGACGCCGTGGACGAGCAGACCTTAATAGTGTTTTTAGGCATCAACCGGCGCGGCAAAGCGCTGTTTGCCGCCGATATCAGCCGCTTGAGCAACCCTGAAGATGACGGGCCCTTTCGGGGCATGGGGGTGTTTGAAGATTTGCGCGCGCTGGCTTCGGCAGGCGACATGCCCGATACGGAACTGGCAATATTGGCGCAAGCCAAAGGCATGCTTGATTGGCATTTGCGCCACGGTTTTTGCAGTCAGTGTGGCAGCCCCACCCGCATGGCCGAAGCGGGCTATAAGCGGGCTTGCGACAATTGCGGGGCCGAACATTTTCCGCGTACCGACCCAGTGGTCATCATGCTGGCAACCCATGAAGATGCGTGCCTGGTGGGGCGTCAAAAAGGCTGGCCCGACGGCATGTTTTCAAGTCTGGCCGGATTTATGGAACCCGGCGAAACCATCGAAGAGGCCGTCGCTCGCGAAATGCAGGAAGAAGCCGGCATCGAGATTAATCGTGTGCGCTATTTCGGCACCCAACCTTGGCCGTTTCCTGCGTCAATGATGATCGGGTGTTTGGCCGAGGCCGCAGGTCGCGACATTACGCTGGACGATGAGGAGCTTGAAGAAGCGCGCTGGATTAGCCGCGAAGATGTGCGCCGCGCAATGAATGGTGACGGGCCTATCGGGGTGCCGCCACGCATGGCGATTGCGCATCAACTGATGAAGGCCTTTGCCGACGGCGCGGGTTAGCCAGGAATAAATCCAGCGCAAAATCAGTCGCCGCGCAAATCAGCGCGCTCCGGCGCGGCTTTGTAGACCCCCAGAATATCCATTTGCGAGCAGTAAAAATTCAGTTCTTCCAGTGCCAAGCGCACCGGCACGTCTTCGGGATGGCCTTCAATATCGGCATAAAACTGCGTGGCCAGAAACCCGTTCGGTTGATAACTCTCCAGCTTGGTCATGTTGACACTATTGGTGGCAAACCCGCCCAGCGCCTTGTAGAGCGCGGCCGGCACATTTCGCACGCGGAAAATAAAGCTGGTGATGACATCGCCGTCTTCGGGTACGGCATCGTCGGGGCTAGCTGACATGATAAGGAAGCGTGTGGTGTTTTGCCGGCTGTCTTCGATATTTTCGCGCAACACATCAAGCCCGTAAATTTCTGCCGCAAGCTTGCTGGCAATGGCGCCATGACCGGCCAAATTGGCCTCGGCCAATTCACGTGCGGCACCGGCGGTATCGGCTGAGACCATCGGCTTCAGGTCAAGTTCGCCGATCAGA
>CATDDF010000045.1 GCA_949498175.1 Alphaproteobacteria bacterium
GCCGGATTTCGCTCGGGTCATGATGCGGTCTTGCTGGCGGCAGCAGCCAATCCACCACAGGGTGGATATGTCGCTGAATTGGGTAGCGGCGCCGGTGTTGCCTCCTTGTGCTTTTTGGCACGCCGACATGACGCGCACGTTACCGGCATTGAGTTTGACGGCGATATGGTGGCCCTGGCGCAAGCCAATGCGGCCGCCAATAATCTAGGGGAGCGTGCGCAATTCCGCCAAGGCGATATTGCCGGGGCTTTCAGCGATTTACACATTGTCGCCAATAGTTTCGACGAGGTTATGGCCAACCCGCCTTTTCACGAAGCCGGTACCGTGCCTGATATGGCGGATGACGGCAAAGCGCGCGCCCATATCGGCACCGAAGGAACGCTGGATAATTGGGTCAAATGCGCTTGCGCCTTAACCTGTGCCGGCGGTCACATCAGCTTCATTCATCGTGCCGATGCGCTCGACCGGCTGTTGACGGTGATGCATAAGCGGCTTGGTGACTTGCATGTTTTACCTATCAGTCCCAAGCCTGAAAGCCCCGCGGCGCGGGTTTTGGTGCGTGGCAAGCGCGATGCGCGCGCGCCGGTCACGCTGTTGCCGCCGCTTATCTTGCAAGATGAAAGCGGTCAAACCAGTGCCGCAGCAGAAGCGGTTTTGCGGCACGGCGCAGCGCTTGCTTTTGGCCGGAACGGCGGGTAGTTTCCGACAGATGAGTGACCGCGCGCCAGATGATAAACCGCCCAGTTTTCAAGACTTAATTCTCAATCTGCAACGCTATTGGGCTGATCAGGGCTGCGTGATTTTGCAGCCCTATGATATGGAAATGGGGGCCGGCACATTTCATCCGGCGACGGTTCTGCGGGCATTGGGGCCGGAGCCGTGGAACGCCGCTTATGTGCAGCCCTCGCGCCGCCCGACCGATGGCCGCTATGGCGAAAACCCCAATCGCTTCCAGCATTATTATCAGTTCCAAGTGATTTTGAAGCCGTCGCCTGATAATATCCAGCAGCTTTATCTCGACAGTCTGCAAGTATTGGGTATTGACCCGATGGCGCATGATATTCGCTTTGTCGAAGATGATTGGGAAAGCCCGACTTTGGGCGCTTGGGGGCTCGGTTGGGAGGTTTGGTGCGATGGCATGGAAGTGTCGCAATTCACCTATTTCCAACAAGTCGGCGGCATTGATTGCGAGCTTGTCTCCGGCGAGCTGACTTATGGCTTGGAACGCCTCGCCATGTATGTGCAAGGCACGGATAACGGGTTTGAGCTTGATTTCAACGGGCGCGGCGTCAGCTATGGCGATGTCTTTCACCGCAATGAGGTGGAGTTTTCGCATTATAATTTTGAGGCCGCCAATACCGATATTCTGTTCAAGCATTTTGAAGATGCCGAAGCTGAATGCATGCAATTGGTCGAAAAAGGGCTGGCCTTGCCGGCCTATGACCAATGCATGAAGGCGAGCCATAATTTCAATCTGCTCGATGCACGCGGGGTTATTTCCGTCACCGAACGACAAGCCTATATCGGACGCGTGCGCGCGCTGGCCAAAGCGTGCGCTGAGACATGGTTGGCGCATGCACCGCGAAGCGGGGCATAGTGATGGCGGATCTGCTTATTGAGCTTTATTCGGAAGAAATTCCGGCCGGCATGCAGGGCGGGGCGGCTGACCAATTGCACCGCAAGATAAGTGAATTTCTTGCCGCTTTCGGTGTCACCGCCGATACGATGGAGAGCCATGTTTCGCCGCAGCGTTTGGCATTGATTGCCACCGGTTTGCCGCAAAATCTGCCCAACCGCCAAGAACAGAAAAAAGGTCCACGGGTTGACGCGCCGGAAAAAGCCATTGAAGGTTTTTTGCGCGCCAATGGCTTGGGCAGCACGGGTGGGCTGAGCGTTCAAGAAGATAAAAGGGGAGCGTTTTTCGTGCTTGAGATTGACGAAAAAGGCGGCGCGTTGGCCGATGACTTGGCCGCTTTTATGCCCGCGATGATTGAGGGATTCCAATGGCCGAAATCCATGCGCTGGGGCAGTGGCTCATTGCGCTGGGTGCGCCCTTTGCGCTCTATCTTATGCGTGTTTGACGGCCAGCCCGTGCCTTTTAATGTCGGCGGTATTGAAAGCGGAAGCGTAACATATGGTCATCGTTTTATGGCGCCCGACGCCATCACCATTACCGACCCGCATGACTATGTCGGCGCTTTGGACAAAGCCCATGTGCTGGTGGATGCGGCGGTACGCGAAGCGATAATTGCCGAAAGCGCCAGTGCATTGGCCGCCAGTGTTGATTGTGACTTGGTCGAGGATGCCGGGCTTATCAGCGAGACGGCGGGTTTGGTGGAATGGCCGGTGCCGCTTTTGGGACAAATCGATGCCGAATTTATGGATGTGCCGGAAGAAGTTTTGATTTCGGTGATGCGTACGCACCAAAAATACTTCGCCTTGCGCGACAGGAGCGGCAAGCTTGCGCCTTACTTTATCACCATTTCCAATATGGAAGCCGATGATAAGGGCGCCGCAATTATCGCCGGTAATGAACGTGTGCTGCGCGCGCGCCTGTCAGACGGTCGCTTTTTTTGGGACCAAGACCGCAAGGAAACATTGCAAAGTCGCCTGCCAAGCCTTGAGAAAATCACTTTTCAAGCCAAGCTTGGCACGGTGGCCGATAAGACCGAACGCATTGCCGCTTTGGCGGCGGAATTGGCACCGGCTTTGTCAGCTGATAAAAAAGCCGCCCGGCAGGCAGCGCAGCTATGCAAGGCCGATTTGGTCTCAGGCATGGTTTATGAATTTCCCGAATTGCAGGGCATAATGGGCGGCTATTATGCGCAAAATGACGGTTTGGGTGAGGGCGTCGCCGCCGCCATTCGCGACCATTACAAACCTTTGGGGCCGGGCGATGCAATTCCTGAAACCGCTGAAGGGCACGCCGTGGCGCTGGCCGATAAAATCGACAGTTTGGCGGGTTTTTGGTCGATCGATGAAAAACCGACCGGCTCGAAAGATCCGTTCGCGCTGCGCCGCGCCGCATTGGGCATTATTCGTATTTTGCTGGAGAGCGAAACGCGCCTCGCCTTGACGCCGATACTGGCCGTTACGTTTGATTTATATAAATGTAAAACGCCGCCCATTGATGATTTACTCGGCTTTATTGCCGACCGCCTGAAAGTGCATTTGCGCGGGGAAGGTATTTCCCATGATGTGGTCAATGCGGTATTTGCCTTGGGCAGCGATGATGTGGTTGAACTGGCCGCACAATCGGCGCAGTTGAAAGCGTTTCTGGGCAGTGATGATGGGGCCAATTTAAAGGCCGCCTATCTGCGCGCCAATGGTATTTGCGCGCAAGCCAAACATGATGATGACGAGGTGGATGCGGGATTGTTGAGCGCGCCGGAAGAGCAGCAACTGCACCAAGTGATTGTCGCTATGGCTGATGATGCGACAGCGGATTATCAAAGCCGGCTGGATGCGCTGGCCAATTTACGTGGCCCGGTTGATGCGTTTTTCGAAGCGGTCATGGTCAATGACGACGATAAGAAAATCAGGCATAATCGTTTATCTCTGCTGAAAGGGCTGGTCAATTTGATGCGCCGCTTGGCAGATTTTGATTTGGTTGAATAGGAAAGCGGCATGACAGACAGCAAATTTGTCTATGCGTTTGCAGACGGATTTGCCGAAGGCTCGGCAGAAATGACCGATCTGCTGGGCGGCAAAGGAGCCAATTTGGCTGAAATGTGCCGTATGGGTCTGCGTGTGCCACCCGGCTTTACCCTGACCAGCAATGTCTGCACTTTCTATAATTCAAATGACGGCGCCTTTCCCAAAGGGCTGAAAGATGAAGTTGATGCAGCCATGCGCCGCCTGTCCGAGGATATGGGGCTGGCGCTTGGGGATAAGGAAAACCCGTTGCTTGTCTCGGTGCGCTCGGGTGCGCGTGCCTCCATGCCGGGCATGATGGATACGGTGCTCAATCTCGGCCTCAATGATGTCACTGTGGCAGCGCTGGCCGAAAAAACCGGCGATGCGCGCTTTGCCTGGGATAGCTATCGGCGCTTTCAGCAAATGTATGGCGATGTGGTTATGGGTATCAGCCATGATTTGTTCGAAGATATTATTGACGATTATAAATTTGAAAATGCCCTCTCTCTGGATGCCGATTTGGAGGCTGATGATTGGCAAGATATTTCCGCCCGTTTTGCCGATATGATTGAACGCGAGGCGGGCAAGCCGTTTCCGCAAGACCCGCAAGAACAGCTCTGGGGCGCGATTGGTGCCGTGTGCAATAGCTGGAACAACCAGCGCGCCACCACGTATCGCCGCTTGCATGATATCCCCGATATATGGGGCACGGCAGTGACCATCCAGTCCATGGTATTCGGCAATCTTGGTGACAAAAGTGCGACCGGTGTCGCCTTTACGCGCAATCCGTCAACCGGCGAAAACGCGCTTTATGGCGAATATCTGATGACCGCGCAGGGCGAAGATGTTGTGGCCGGTATTCGCACCCCGCTTTATTTGACCAAAGCGGCGCGCGAAGCAGCGCAAATGGAAGAATTGTCATTGCAAGAAGAATTGCCCGACGTGCATGCCGAATTGGCGGAAATCTTCAAGCGTCTGGAAAGCCATTTCAAAGATATGCAGGATGTCGAATTCACCGTGCAAAACGGGCGCGTATTTATTTTGCAAGCGCGCCGCGGCAAGCGCACGGTCGAAGCGGCGATTAAAATAGCTGTCGATATGGTCGCCGAAGGCTTGATTGATGAGACCGAGGCTTTGCTGCGTATCGAACCGGCCTCACTGGAACATTTGCTGCACCCGACGCTCGACCCGCGTGCGCGTATGAATGTGCTGACCAAAGGTCTGCCCGCCTCTCCCGGTGCCGCCAGCGGCGAAATTGCCTTTTCGGCCGACCGTGCTGAAGCTTTGGCGGCGCAGGGCAAGGATGTGGTGCTGGTGCGTATGGAAACCAGCCCGGAAGACATTCACGGCATGTATGCGGCGCGCGCTATTTTGACCTCGCGCGGCGGCATGACCAGCCATGCGGCCGTGGTGGCGCGCGGGTTGGGAAGGCCTTGTGTATCGGGGGCCGGTCAATTGCATATTGATTATGACCGCCAATCGGCACAGGTCGAAGAGCATGAATTGAAAGAAGGCGATGTCATTACTGTCGATGGCACATCGGGGCGCATTATGTTGGGTGCCGTGCCGACTTTGGAAGCCGAATTGACCGGCGATTTCGGCACGCTGATGGGATGGGCCGATGCGCGGCGCAAAATGAGTGTGCGCACCAATGCCGAAACGGCGCGCGATGCCGAGCGCGCTTTGCGCTTCGGGGCAGAGGGTATTGGACTGTGCCGCACCGAGCATATGTTTTTTGATCCGGCGCGCATTGCGCTGGTGCGCGAAATGATTTTGGCAGCTGATGCAGAAGCGCGTGAAAAAGCGCTCGACCAATTACTGCCCATGCAGCGCGACGATTTTGCCGCTCTATTCAAGACCATGGAAGACCGCCCGGTAACCATTCGTTTGCTCGACCCGCCCTTGCATGAATTTTTGCCGCATATGAATGATGATATTTCCGCTTTGGCCGAGGCATTGGGGCAGACGCAAGAACAATTGCGCGGGCGCATCGGTGAATTGGTCGAAAGCAATCCCATGCTCGGTCATCGTGGCAGCCGTTTGGGCATTACCGCGCCCGAGATTTACACCATGCAATTACGCGCGATTTTTGCCGCCATGAAGCAAAATAAAGGCAAGACGCCGGTCGAGATTATGTTTCCGCTGATTGTCGATGTCGCCGAATTGCGCGTGTTGAAAGCACTGGTGCCGCCGCTGGCTGAGGAATTTGGTATTAAGCCCGACGCCTATATGCTGGGCACCATGATTGAAGTGCCGCGCGCCGCTATGGTGGCCGATAAGTTGGCCAAAGAGGCGGCATTTTTCTCTTTCGGCACCAATGATTTGACGCAGACCGCTTTGGGCATCAGCCGAGATGATGCGGCGCATTTTCTCTCCGCCTATGTCGGGCAGGGTATTATGGAAAAAGACCCATTTGCCAGTCTCGACAAAGTCGGTGTTGGGCCGATTATCGACTTGGCGATTGAAAAAGGCCGCGCCACGCGCACCGATTTAAGGCTCGGCATTTGCGGCGAGCATGGCGGTGACCCGGCATCGGTCGAAGCGTTTTATGAAATGGGCTTTGATTATGTCTCTTGTTCGCCATTCCGCGTTCCAATTGCCCGTCTCGCTGCCGCGCAAGCGGCTGTAAAGAGCGAAAAATAGCGGTTTTTCGCAGCCGTTTTTTTGGCTTATGGCGGCTTGGCGAAAACCGCAAATCAGCTTACTAAAAATTAACAGTGACAGCGTTAACTGAGGGGAAGAGCGAGGAACCCGATGCTACGCCTTATCGAATGGCTTGATTTACGCTATGTTTTCGGACCGAGTCGGCCGTTTTTGCTCCGTTTTGGTGCGTTTTGTTTCATTGTCATAATGAGTTCTGCAATCGTCAGCGGCATGCGCAATCCTGAGCGCGTTGCCAGCCGTGTGCCGGCTCCGTATTTACCGCACAGTGATTTTGCGCGCAGCGAAAGCCTATTTCGCGGAGTAAAGCCGGTCAAACAGGCTGAAACGCTGGCCGAGGCGCAAAGATGTTTGGCGCAAGCGATTTATTTTGAAGCGCGCTCCGAGCCTTTGGCCGGATGGGAAGCGGTTGCCGATGTGGTAATCAATCGCGCCTTGTCGCCGACCTATCCCGGATCCATATGTGGCGTCGTTTTTCAAGGCCAATATCGCCGCCATAAATGCCAGTTTTCATTTGCTTGTGACGGGCTGTCTGACCGCCCCAAACAGCGCGTATTATGGCGCAAGGCGCTGCGTATCGCCGGAAATAAGCTGGTCAATGTGCGCGCCGGTCCGGCCACTGCCCGAGCGACGCATTATCACGCAGATTATGTCGACCCTTATTGGAATCGTTCTATGGTCAAGCTGGCCAAAATCGGTCGCCACATTTTTTATAATGACCGCCAAGTCGGTGATTTTTAGCTGATATCAATATCCAGCCCAAGATCGAGCGTGCGCGCCGAATGGGTCAGCGCGCCGACAGAAATGTAATCAACGCCGCTTTCGGCAATGGCAACAACAGTGTCTTCATTGACACGGCCCGAGGCTTCCAGCACGGCACGACCTCGGTTCAGTTCGACCGCTTGGCGCAGCATATCGGGCGCCATATTGTCGAGCAGCACGATTTGTGCGCCGCCCGCCAGTGCTTCTTCAAATTGCGCCAGCGTATCAACCTCAATTTCAATCGGCACGCCGTCCGCCTTGTCTTGCGCCGCCTTCAGGGCTGCGGCAATGCCACCGGCCACGGCAATGTGATTGTCTTTAATCAAGATTGCATCATAAAGCCCGAAACGGTGATTGGCCGCGCCACCGGCGCGCACCGCATATTTCTCAACGGCACGCAGACCTGGTGTGGTTTTGCGAGTATCGCAAATCTTGGCCCTTGTATGGCCAATTAAATCGACCAATTGCGCGGTTTTGCTGGCAATGCCCGATAAATGGCCGAGATAGTTGAGTGCCACACGCTCGGCTGCCAATAGGGCTTGGGCATTGCCGGTAATTGTTGCGACCCCATCATCGGCAGTCAGCCGATCGCCATCATGCATATGGCGGGTCACCGTCAAATCACTATCATGGGCGCGAAACGCCGCCTCGGCCAAATCAAGTCCGGCCAGCACGCCGAGCTCGCGGGCGCGGATAATTGCATGGGCTTGGGCATTTGGCGGGATGACCGCTTGCGAAGTGATATCGCCATTGCTCTGCCAATCTTCGGCCAATGCTTCATTGACCAGCCGGTCGACCAGTGCGGCCGGTAGTGGGGGTAAATCGTCGGTAATGATGTGCATAATCGTTCTGCTTAATTGGTCTGCCGCAAATGGTGTCCGGCGATTTCGGCAAAACCGGTATCGACCGGTGGCAGAACGTCATAAGCATCATTGAGGCTGCGCAGGGTGAGCACGCTATGCGCCGCATCGCGCTTGGCAGGGAAGTCTTTGCGCGCATGACCGCCGCGGCTTTCTTCGCGTAAGAGGGCGGCCATGGTGATAAATTGTGCCGCCAAGACCATATTGGTGAACGGAGCTGTTCCTGCGGCGGCGCGTTGCAGGCGCTCCAATTCATGCAGTGTGTAAATCAGGCCATCGGCGTTGCGCAGCACGCCAACATGGCGGCTCATGAGCTGCCGCAATTTCTGCACCGCCGGAGCCAGCAAGGCCTTATCCGTGGCCGGCAATGTGGCCGGTTGCGCCGGTTTGGCCGTCATGGTCAAAGGCATGATATTATTGACATCTTCGGCAATGCGCGCGCCGAAAACCAAGGCTTCCAGCAAGGAATTGCTGGCCAAACGATTGCCGCCATGGAGGCCGGTTGAGGCCACTTCACCACACGCCCAAAGCCCCTGTAGGCCGGTGCGGCCATAATGGTCTGTTTTAATGCCGCCCACATGAAAATGCGTCGCCGGAGCTATCGGCAAGGGCGTCACCGTCGGGTCAATGTTGTTTTTGCGGCATTGCTCAGCCAAAGTCGGAAACCGCGTCGCCAAATTTGCCGCAATGCCGTTGGGACGCAAATCAAGACCGACAAAACCGTTGCGGTTTATTTCATCAAATACGGCGCGCGCCACCACATCGCGTGGTGCCAGTTCGGCGCGTGGGTCAATATGGGGCATAAAGCGATGCCCCTCAGCATTGACCAATTGCGCCCCTTCACCGCGCAAGGCTTCCGTCGCCAGCGGCGCCGGGTCGCCCATATTTGTCAGTGCAGTCGGGTGAAACTGCACGAATTCGGCATCGGCGATTTGTGCTCCAGCGCGTGCCGCCATGGCCAAAGCCTCGCCATTGGCCCCGTGCGGATTGGTGGTCACGGCATAAAGATGACCGATACCGCCGGTCGCCATAATCACGGCGCGGGCGCGAATGAGCAGCGGGCCGGACAGAGCGCTGCCATCGGCAGGGCGCGCAAATACGCCAACAACGCGACCGTCTTCCATCGCCAATTCATAGGCGGCATAGCCCTCCAAAAAGCTTAATGACGGGGTTGCCTCGGCGCGGCTTAAGAGCGCTTGCATAATGGCGCGGCCCGAGCGGTCGCCGGTTACGCCGATAATGCGATTATGGCTGTGTGCCGCTTCGCGGCCCAGTTTCAATGCGCCATCGGCGTCACGGTCAAATGCGACACCGAGATTTTCCAAATCGGCAATGCGTGCTGCCGCTTCGGCGGCGACAAAATGCGCGACTTTTTCGTCAACCAGACCACTGCCGACATCAATCGTGTCTTGCGCGTGTTGGGCGGCGCTGTCTTCAGGGCCAAGCGCGGCGGCGATACCGCCTTGTGCCCATTTGCTGGCTGCGCCTTTGGTGCGTTTTCCTGCCGCCATAATGGTGACCGGACGGGCGCCCAATTTCAGCGCGGTAAACAGACCGGCGAGACCGGCACCGATAATGAGAACATCGCCGGCATCTATAATATTGCCATTTGTGGCGTGCATAATCGGCCTATTTGCTCAGTTCAATCATACGCTCGACCGCCGCGCGTGCCTTTTCGGCAATTTGAGGGTCAACGTGGATTTCAGTGCGGCTGAAGACCATGGCTTCCAACACTTTCGGCAGGGTGATTTGCTTCATATGCGGGCATAAATTGCATGGGCGAACAAAGTTTACTTGTGGGTTTTCGACCGCAATATTGTCGCTCATTGAGCATTCCGTAACCATCATCACGCGCTCGGGCTGATTGTCGCTGACCCATTTAATCATGGCTGAGGTCGAGCCGGAAAAATCGGCTTCGTCCAGCACATCGGGTTTGCATTCGGGGTGAGCGATAATTTTCAGCCCCGGATCGTCTTGGCGATATTGCTGCAATTCTTCTGCCGTGAATAATTCATGCACTTCGCAGCGGCCTTTCCAGGCAATCACCTCGACATCGGCCTCGCGGGCAACATTTTGCGCCAAATATTCATCTGGAATACACAGCACGCGATCGCTGCCCATGCAATTGACAATTTTCACCGCATTGGAAGAGGTGCAACACACATCGCTTTCGGCTTTCACCGCGGCTGAGGTGTTGACATAGGTGACAATCGGCACGCCCGGATAGGCTTCACGCAAGGCCCGCACATCTTGCGCGGTTATCGACTCGGCCAGCGAGCAACCGGCCCCCATATCGGGAATCAAAACCGTTTTTTCAGGATTGAGCAATTTCGAGGTCTCGGCCATGAAATGCACACCGCATTGGACAATCATGTCGCCTTCGGCTTGGGCCGCCTCAATCGCCAATTGCAGACTGTCGCCAACAACATCGGCAATACAGTGAAAAATTTCCGGAGTCTGGTAATTATGCGCCAAAATGACGGCATTTTTCTCTTTTTTCAGCTCGTTTATGGCCTTGATATAAGGCGCGAAAAACGGCCATTCGACCGATGGAATGACGCTTTTAACGCGCTCATATAGTGGCGCCATATCGCGTGCCAAACCGTCGGAATAGGCGATGTCCATTTCTTCCAAAATGCGCGCGCCGCTTTGGCCGGGCGGCGCGGAAATGGCGTGGTCATTCAAGCTGTCACTGGCAGTAAACATAATCTTCCTTTATTTATACTCATTTTGAGCATAATTGTTATCTTATAATATGGGGGAGCGGGGCTGAAAAGCAAGCGCAAATGGGTGCGGCAGACGCGCCTATGGGCTGCGGCCGGTCTTGCGACCGCCGGAGACGCGCAAACCGGCAAGCGGTCGGTCGGCGCGATTGCCATGGCGGAAGCGAAATAATTCAGCCGGACGGCCCCGCGCCCGGCTGGTTTCGCCGGTCGCCTCAACGAAGCCCGACTTTTCCACAAGACGACGAAAATTTTGCTTATGCAAAGACGTGCCGATGACCAATTCAGTGGTCTGTTGCAAAGCGCGTAGGGTGAAGCGGTCCGGCATCAGATCAAACAATACGGGGCGATATTTCAGCTTGCTGCGCAAACGCCCCAATGCGGTTGCCAAAATACGGCGATGGTCAAGCTGCATGGGTGCGCCCAGACTTTTTTGCGGAGGTGCTTTCACACGGCCGTCGCGCGCCGCTTCTTCTATCAGACCGGCCTCATACAGCAATTCATAGCGCTCCAGCACAAATTCCTCGTCCCATTGTGCACCCGCGCGACCAAAAGCCAGCCTTACACGCGCCGCCGCCTCATCATTCTCGACCAACCATTTATCAAGCGCCGGTAATATCGTCGCATCAAGTACATCGGGCCGCCCGTCGCGCCAATCTTCCCAGGGAAAATGGAGATAGAGGCTGTCCCACGCCCCGCCGCCTGCATCTTCAGCGCGCGCCAGCGCCAAATAGCCGACCGATACGACATGGCGCGCATCGCTTTCGTCGCCGCGGTAACGCCCTTGATCGGCGAAAGTATAAAGTTGCTCGACATGCGCCAAATCGACACCGACTTGCTCGCGCACCCATTGCCGCAAGCCGATTTCCATTGTGCGGTGGCGGTCAGGCATGAATGGGCCAAAGGGCAAGCGCTTGGCGCTTTCATCGGCATCTTCCAGCGCCCGAAATTGTAATTCACCGTTATGTGCCCGCAAAATCGCGGTGCTGATATCAATGAGAATATCAATATTGCCGCTGTCACTCATCGGCATAGGCTAGGCTTATCCGGCGCGGCGCACAATAACGCTTCCGGCTGAATAACCGGCACCAAAGCTGCAAATCACACCCATCTCACCGGCCTTGAAATCATCCTTATGTTTGTGAAAAGCGATGATGGAGCCGGCTGAACTGGTATTGGCATATTCATCCAATACGGTCGGCTGGTCATCTTCACTCGGGTCATAGCCCAGCACTTTTTTGGCGATGAAATCATTCATATTGCGATTGGCTTGGTGCAGCCACATGCGCCTCAGGCCGGAGGCTTGCAGATTATTATCGGCCAGATGATCGGTAATGAGCTGTGCCACCATGGGTGACACTTCGCGAAACACTTTGCGGCCTTCTTGGATGAACAATTTGTCATCATCATCACGGTTTTCCGGCGCGGCACGATTGAGGAAGCCGAAATTATTGCGGATATTGTTGGAGAATTTGGTTACCAAGCGCGTATCAATAATCTCAAAGCCTTGCTTGTTTTTGGCCAGTTCCACATCTTCCAAAATCACGGCTGTTGCCACATCGCCGAAAATAAAATGGCTGTCGCGGTCACGGAAATTGAGATGACCCGAACAGACTTCCGTGTTCAGCATCATCACCCGCCTGGCGCTGCCAGAGCGGATCATGTCATAGCCGGTTTGAATGCCGAAAGTGGCTGATGAGCAAGCGACATTCATATCAAAAGCAAAACCGTCAATGCCCAGCAATTCTTGAATTTCGATGGAAATGGCGGGATAGGCGCGTTGCAGATTGGCGCAAGCGACCAGCACGGCATCAATATCATTGGCCTCAAGCTGCGCCTCCTTCAGCGCTTGTTTGGCGGCATTGACACCCATTTCGGCCAATAGGGAAGGCTCATCATTGGTGCGTTCGGGGATGCGCGGACACATAATATCCGTGTCCAAAATACCCGCCTTGTCCATGACATAGCGGCTTTTAATGCCGGAGGCTTTTTCGATAAATTCGACGCTGGACGGGGCCAGTGCTTCCACCTCGCCCGCCTCAATGGCGGCGGCATTTTCAGCGTTGAAAGTCTCGACAAAGCTGTTAAAGCTCTCGACCAATTCTTCATTACTGATCGATTCCGACGGCGTGAACAAACCTGTGCCGGTCAAGATAACTTGCTGCATTTGAAACCCTCCAAAATCTGTCGGTAAATTAGCATATTGCAGCGATAAGGCGACAGTTTGAGCTCAGTTTTGCCGTCACTTTGAATAACATTTTGTTACGGAACCATTTTATCGGATTTCAATATCGGCATCGTGCAAGGCTAATTTTTCGGCTTTGGCATCTTCGCGAATAAGCGCCAGGCCGAGCATCTCATAACGCATCACCAATTCGCCGCCAATGCGCGGCGCGTCGCCGCTGATGACCATCAGCTTATCGCCTTTTGCACCGTGCGCTTGCGATAAGACAATCGGGTGGAGTTTTTTTCGCAAACGGCCTTTGCGATGGGTGCGCGAGGTTACTTCTTGGCCGACAAAACAACCTTTTTGAAAATCTATCGCCTGCATATCAGCAAAGCCATATTCGAGCGGAAAAACACTGCCGGGCGGCATTTCCGTCGCGCCCTGCGGCACGCCCAGCTTGATGCGATTGGCGTGCCATTCAGTGAGCGGTTTTTCGGGCAGAGCAAGTTTCGGGTTATGGTCGAAAAACCCGCGCAAGCCCAAGCCGTCGCTGCGCGGGTCTTCGTAAAATCCGGCCATAGGCGGGCAGGGCAGGCCGGCTTCCTGCCAGAGTGCATGAATGTGCAAATCGGTCGGCTCCACCGTCACATCGGCGCGCAATTTATAAAGCGATAATTTTTTCGCCAGCGCATCGGCCTCAGCCGCTTCGCAATCAATCAGCAGCGCGTCGTCCTCGACATAAATCAGAAAATCATAGAGCAGCTTGCCTTGCGGGGTCAGCAAAGCAGCCATCACGCATGCGCCGCTTTGTGGTCGCGCAACATCTTGCGTCACGAGATTTTGCATAAAATCAATGCGGTCATCGCCGGCAATGCGCAGCACGGCGCGGTCTGTTAGGGGGCTGTGGAAAATGCTCATGCAAAACATGTGCGCCTGAATGGTAAAAATTTCAAGCCCAAAGCGCGGCTGGCTTATCGGCGACGCTGAGCGTATAGTTATGGGAATGGCACCGCGCAGCAATCTTATCATCGTGCCGCCCGACCGGCTTGATGCGTTTACCGCAACCGGCGTGCTCGCCGAATTATTGGCGTTTGAGGCGGCGCGCCCCGTTCATTTGGTGATGCATGATGATTTTGTGCCGTTTTTTGTCGATGCGCCGGCGCAATTGCGCTTTATCACACATAAACGTGAGACCGGCACAATGCCCGGCTTACGGCTTTTGGGCGAGGCAATGGGACATAATTGGCATCGCGTCATTTCGCTGACCCCGACGCGCCTGCCGTTTCTCCTCTGGGCGCGCCATCGCCATTACTATCGTTTCGCGTCCGGTGGTTATGCGCTACCCGCTTTATTTGCCACCGGCAAGCTCCGTCCGCCGCATATTTGGACGCCCGATAAGTTGCATGTGGCTTTGCCGGAAACCCTTGCTCCCGACACGCCCTTAATTGTGCTGGCATTGTCTGAAAATGGGCGTGCTGTCTGGGATTGGCGTCATTATGCCGAGTTGATTTGGCGCTTATCCGATAGTGTCGCGAGCCTAAAGCACGCGCATATTGTGGTTCTGGCCAATCGCGATTGTGCGCAGGCTGACCTTGTGATGGAAAAAATCCCGCCCGGGCAAATTAGCCGCTTTGACGATTTGCCTTATGCCAAGCAGGCCGAGGTGATGCGCCGTGCGCGGCTGGTTATCGGCACGGACAGGCTGGCCGTGCGTATGGCAGCCAGTCTCGGTTCGGGGCTTGTACTGCGCCTTGACCGCCATGAAAATTTTGAGGAGAGGCGGCCCTATGGGCTTTATATCGGGCAAGAAGCGGCGGAAGTGGCGCGCTATGTTGCCCGTCATTTACCGCCCGTTCAGAGCACCGCATCAAAAGACGCAAAACAAAAGACAGAAGCCGGCGGTTCTGCTATGAGTTGAAAAAGCGAGTTTAGAGATGACGACAGAAAAATATGACCTGATTATTTCCGGCGGCATGATTGCCGGTCCGCAAGGCACACAAGAGGCCGATATCGCCATTAAAGATGAGCGCTTTGCGGCGATTGGCAATTTGGCTGACGCCGAGGCCGATGAGCGTCTTGATGTCTCGGGCCTCACCGTCTTGCCCGGCGTTATCGACACGCAAGTGCATTTTCGCGAACCCGGCCTGGAGCACAAGGAAGATTTGCAATCCGGCTCACTGGCTGCCGTGATGGGCGGGGTGACGGCGGTGTTTGAAATGCCCAATACCAAACCGCCGACCACCAATAAGGAAGCCATTGAAGATAAAGTGGCGCGTGGTCGCAATCGCATGCATTGCGATTTCGCCTTTTATGTCGGCGGCACGCATGAAAATGCCGCGCAATTGCCCGAGCTTGAACGCATGGAGGGCATTTGCGGGGTCAAAGTCTTTATGGGCTCATCGACCGGTAATTTGCTGGTGCCCGATGATGATGGGGTCGGCGATATTTTGAAACATATTAATCGCCGCGCCGCGTTTCACAGCGAAGATGAATATCGCCTGCGCGAGCGCCGTCCGTTGGCTGAAACCGGCAATGTATTGACGCATCCGGTTTGGCGTGATGAAGAGGCGGCGATTTCATCAACCCGTCGCTTGATCAAGCTGGCGCGCGAAGCCAATCAGCATATTCATGTGCTGCATGTGACAACGGAAGAAGAAATGCAAATGCTGGCTGCCAATCGCGACATTGTCTCGGTTGAAGTGACGCCGCAACATTTAACGCTGGCCGCGCCTGAGGCTTATGAAGAGATCGGCACATTCGCCCAAATGAACCCGCCCATTCGCGAGGCACGCCACCGCGCTGCGCTTTGGAAAGCGCTGGAGCAGGGCATTGTCGATGTTATCGGCTCCGACCATGCGCCGCATACGCGCGAAGAGAAAGCCGAAGCCTATCCCCACTCGCCGGCCGGCATGCCGGGTGTGCAAACTTTGCTGCCACTGATGCTCGACCATATGGCAGAAGGTAAATTATCGCTCGAGAAGCTTGTCACATTGACCAGCCTCAATGCGCAAAAACTATTTTCCTTAAAAGAAAAAGGGGCCATTCAAATCGGTAATCATGCCGATTTGACCTTTGTCGATTTAAAGCGTAGCGAAACCATTACCGAAGAGTGGGTGGCGGCGCGATGCGGCTGGTCGCCATTTACCGGTCGTACCATTCGCGGCTGGCCGGTCGGCACTATGGTGCGCGGCACATGCGTCATGTGGCAGGGCGAATTGACCGCGCCTGCCACCGGGCAACCATGTCTTTTTGACATTTGAAGATTTAACGGGAGGCAATCATGTCTGACAGCTTTCGCGCTTTGCGATTGAACAAAAATGATGACGGCCAGAGCCATGAATTTGTGGAGCTGACCGAAAATGATTTGATGGAAGGCGATGTCACAATCACGGTGTCGCATTCAACCTTGAATTATAAGGACGGGCTGGCATTGACCGGCGCGTCGCCTGTGGTGCGCGTCTGGCCGATGATACCGGGTATTGATTTTGCCGGCACGGTGGAAAAGTCGAGCCACGCGGATTTCAAGGAGGGCGATGATGTCATTTTGAATGGCTGGGGCGTCGGGGAAACGCATTTTGGTGGCTATGCCGGTAAGGCGCGCGTCAAAGGCGATTGGCTGGTCAAACGCCCTGCCGCCATTTCCGCCGCGCAAAGCATGGCCATCGGTACGGCCGGTTATACCGCCATGCTGTGCGTCATGGCTTTGGCCGACACGTCGACAGATGCCGGAGAAATTCTCGTCACCGGTGCGGCCGGTGGTGTCGGTTCTGTCGCTTTGGCGCTGTTGTCAAAAATGGGCTATCAGGCCGTCGCCTCAACCGGACGCAAGGAAGAAGAGGCCTATTTGACGAGCCTGGGTGCGGCGCGGGTGATTGACCGCAACAGCTTGTCGGAAAAGGGTCGTCCTTTGGATAAAGAGCAATGGGCCGGTGTTGTCGATGCGGTCGGCAGTCATACATTGGCCAATGCCATTGCACAGACCAAATATGGCGGCACGGTGGCGGCATGCGGCTTGGCGCAAGGGCCGGATCTGCCGGCGACGGTGATGCCGTTTATTTTACGCGGCGTGACATTGGCCGGTATTGATAGCGTCATGGCACCGCGTGAAAAACGCGAAGCGGCATGGGCGCAATTGGCCGAGCATCTCGACCTCGACAAGCTCGACGCCATGTCGAGCCAAGCGACATTGGATGATTTACCCGCATTGGGCGAAAAAATTCTCGCCGGTCAGACGCGCGGTCGCTTGATTGTCACGCTTTAGAAAATTGAATACGCGCCGTCAATAACGAATAAATCGCCGGAGTGGTAGGTCGAGGCATTGGAGGTCAAATAGACCGCAATGCCGCCGAAATCTTCCGGTTCGCCCCAGCGGCGTGCCGGGACGCGCGTAATCACTTTGGTCTCAAAAACGTCGCTGCCTTGCGCTCCCGCCGTCATATCGGTGGCAATCCAACCGGGCAAAATCGCATTGGCGCGCACGCCGTAGCGCGCATGTTCAACGGCGATGGATTTCATCATGGAAACAACCGCGCCTTTGGTGGCGGCGTAATGCTGGTTGCGCGCGGCACCCTCAATGGCGGCAAGGCTGGCAATGCCGACCAATGAACCGCCCGGATCGCCGTTTTCGGCGCGCGCGACCATATGTTTGGCAGCCGCGCGCAAAGTGAAAAACACGCCGTCAAGATTGACCGCCAAGACATCGCGATAGGCTTGCGTATCCATATCAGCAAATGTACCGGCCAGCTTACCGATACCGGCATTGGCAAAGACGCTATCGACGCGGCCCATTTCCTTAACCGTATCTTCAAAAGCGGCGCTCACGGCGGCCTCATCAGCAACATTGACATTCCAAGCCTGCGCTTTCACGCCGTGTCCGGATAATTCGGCAACCGCTTTTTCATTATTCGCTTCATTCGTGCCCCAAATGGCAATATCGGCACCGGCTTGTGCCATGGCCGCGGCCATGCCCAGCCCGATGCCGCGATTGCCGCCGGTCACCAGCGCCACTTTGCCGGTCAAGTCAAATGGTTGATAGCTCATGAAAATCTCCCTCTTATGCAGCGCAATGTGCCAGCACTATATCGGCTTTGCCGCATAAGAAAAGGCCTTAAAGCTGCGCGCCCACGCTTTGACCTTATCGGGCGGGAATGGCAGTCTATTCCTATGGTGAAACGATTCCTGCTGCTGTTTTTTCTCGTGCTGCCTGCCGCTGCTGCGCCGCTCAGCGTGGCGACATTGGATGGGCGCGAATTGGTTTTTGAGGTCAAACTGGCTGATACGCCCGAGAAACAACGGCGCGGTTTGATGTTCGTCAAAGATATGGCGCCGCAACATGGCATGGTGTTTCCCATGCAGCCACCGCGCATTGCGCAATTTTGGATGCGTAATACGTTTGTGCCGCTCGATATGATTTTCATTTTACCCGGAGGCATGATTGGTGAGATTGTGACGCGCCTTGACACGCAATCGGATGCGCCGACGCGTTCTCGGCAAAAAGTCAGTGCCGTATTGGAAATAAATGCCGGAGAGGCGCAAAAGCTGAAAATCGGCGTCGGCGATTTGGTGCGTATGGAAGGGGTTAATTTCTGATGTGCGGTCGATTTGCCCTTGCCACGGCACCGGAGGACTTGCGCCAATTGGTCGATTTCTCCAATCGTATCAATTTTCCGCCGCGCTATAATATTGCGCCGACCCAGCCGGTCAGCATTATTCGCGCCGTGCCCGGGCGCGAAATGGCGCTGGTGCAATGGGGGTTGATTGCGCCGTGGTTAAAGCCCGAACAGCTCGGCGATAAATCGGTGCGCCCGCAAATAAATGCGCGGGCTGAGACGATTACCGAAAAGCCCAGTTTCAAAAATGCTTTTCGCCGCCGCCGCTGTCTCATTCCGTCGGACGGGTTTTATGAATGGGATCGCAAGCTCGGCCAGCCCTATCGCATTTACCGCGCCGATGAGCGGCCGTTTTTCATGGCAGCAATTTGGGAGATTTGGAACGGTGCCGATGGCAGCGAAATTGAAAGCTGCGCCATTATCACCACGGCGGCCAATGACCGTTTGAGCCCAATACACCACCGCATGCCGGCAATGATTACACCGGCGCAGGCCGAAGATTGGTTGAGCACGCCCGAGGCCGAAGCGGAAAAACTGCTTCCCCTTTTGGGCGCGGCGCCGGAAGATTATTTTACCGCCACGCCGATATCCAAACGGGTTAATAAGGTGGCGGAAGATGATGCCGATTTATGGGCCGCGCATATTGAAAAAGCACCGCCCAAACAAATGGATTTATTTTAGGAGCCTGTCATGAGTGTTGTGGACCATATTATCATCGCCGTTGATGATCTCGAAAAAGCCTCGCAAGATTATGCGCTCATGCTGGGGCGCGCGCCAAGCTGGCGCGGCACGCATCCCGATTATGGCAGCGCCAATACGCTGTTCCGCCTCGATAATTGCTATTTGGAATTGCTCGCCGCCAATGGTGAGGGTTGGGCCGGTGACATGATACGCACGGTTCTGGAAGCGCAAGGCCAATCCTTATGCGCGCTCATTTTCGCAACCGATGATTGCGATGCTTTTTTACAAAACGCGCGCGCGCAAGGCTTGGACGCTGCCGATCCGGTGCCCGGTCACGGCATTGACGACAATACAGGCGTCACCCGCACTTGGCAGACCATGCATTGGGATATGGCGGCGTCGCGTGGCATTTTTTCTTTCTGCATCCGGCATGATGACTTGTCAGCCCTGCCAATGTCCGAGATTGAAGGGAACGGGCCGGTAACGGCGGTTGACCATGTGGTGGTGCAAACCAAAAGCGCCGAAGCGGCAAAAAAGTTTTATGGCGACCAGCTGGGCATCCGGTTGGCGCTGGAACAGCATGTGCCCGATTGGGGCGGCACGCAGCTTTTCTTCCGCACCAATTCGATGAGCGTGGAAGTGCTGGCCACTGAAAAAGCCGGTGATGATGACCGCCTGTGGGGGTTGGCGCTGAAGACCGATGATATCGTCGCGACGCAGACGCGATTGAGCGATGCCGGTATCGCCGTGTCGGATGTGCGCGAGGGGCGCAAACCCGGCACCAAAGTCTGCACCGCCAAAAGCCATGTGTTGGATGTGCCGACCTTGTTGATTGAACATCCGAAAGATTAAGCGGCGGCGCGCGCCAAACGGTCATTTATCGCTTCGCCGAGACCGTCGGTCGGAATGGCCATGACAGCCAAGTTCTGGCCGCTTTGCTGCGCCGCTTTATCGGCTTCATGCAAGACAGAAAATAAACGCGCTGCTGCTTCGCTGAGATGGCCATCAGCGCTCAAATTGGCAAAGCACGGTTCGGCGGTTGCGCCAAAGCCGATGAGCAACTCATTGTCACGTGCCGTCTCGGCATTGAGCCGCAAATTGCTGTGCGGCGCATAATGGCGCGCCAGCCGCCCCGGTGCGAGGCGCGCTTGCTGGGCTGTTTCTTCGGGCGGCTCGGAGAGATTCACCCCAAGACAAGCTTCAATATCTTTGCGCGCCAGGCCACCGGCGCGCAGCCAAAGCGGCGCATCATCAAGGCAGCCGACAATGCTCGATTCCATGCCAATGCTGCAATTGCCGCCATCAAGCACGTCAATATCAGGCAGCATTTCCGAAACATGGGCTGCACTGCTGGGGCTCAAGCGGCCCGACGGATTGGCGCTCGGCGCAACCAGTGGCCGCGCCACTGCGCGCAATAATTTTTGTGCCGTTTCATGCGCCGGCACGCGCAGCGCAATCGTGTCGAGACCGGCCGAGGCGAGCGGGTCAACCGGGCAATCGGCTTGGCGCGGCACCACTAAAGTCAACGGGCCGGGCCAAAAAGCGGCGGCCAGCTTTTCAGCGGCGTCATTAAACCGGCCAATGGCGCGCGCTGCCTTCATATCAGCGACATGGCAGATGAGCGGATTGAATTGCGGCCGCGCTTTGGTCGCATAAATCGCGGCAATGGCCTCTCCATTGGTGGCGTCACCGGCGAGGCCATAAACCGTCTCGGTCGGCAGGGCGACCAAGTCACCCTGTTTCAGCTTATCGGCACAAGCGGCAATGGCCTGCGCATTGGCGGGGTATAAAGCCACACCAAACTCCCTCTTTGAACTCAGCGGCAGATGCCATATGTTGTTACCAAGTGATAAGATTCATGCCAAGCCTTGTAAAGGCATTGAGGATATTGTGACAGAACAAGCAAAAGCGAGCTCGCAGGCGCACGGCCTGCGCTATCCGTTTGACGACAAGCCTGAAGTCGGCACGCCGATTGAAGTCGCTGACGGCGTTTTTTGGGCGCGTATGGACCTGCCCTATACGCTGGACCACATCAATGTCTGGCTGCTGCGCGATGGCGATGGCTGGGTGATTGTCGATACATGTGTTGATATGGACAGCTCGCGCGCCCACTGGGAAGAACTGTTTGGCGGCTTTATGGGCGGCAAGCCGGTCCATAAGGTGATTGTCACCCATATGCATCCCGATCATGTCGGGCTGGCCGGTTGGCTGGTCAAACGATTTGATGCCGATTTTCATATGTCGCGTGCCGATTATCTGATGTGCCGTGCCATGGCCGCCGATACCGGCAAGGAAGTGCCCGATGAAGGCATTCGCTTTTATCGTGCCGCCGGTTTTGATGACCATGCTTTAGAGCGTTATCGCGCCCGTTTCGGCGGTTTCGGCCAGCATATTCACACGCTGCCGCAGGCCTATAAGCGCGTCAAACAGGATGATGAGATTGAAATTGATGGGTTTACATGGCGCATTGAAATCGGCTCGGGCCATGCGCCGGAACATGCCTGTCTCTATTGCGAAGAAAAAAGCGTGCTGATTTCCGGTGACCAAGTCATCCCGCGCATCTCGTCCAATGTCTCTTTATTTCCGACCGAGCCGATGGGCAATCCGCTGCAAGATTGGATTGATAGCTGTCACCGCATTCGCGAGGCCATTCCTGATGATGTGCTGGTTTGTCCGGCTCATAATGAGCCGTTTTACGGCCTGCATGCGCGCTTGAACGCCTTAATTGACGGCCATGAAAACTCTTTGGCGCGCTTGCACGAGGTTTGCGAAGAGCCGCGCCGTGCCATTGACGGCAAAGTTTTCTCGGTATTGTTCAAACGCCGTGTCGGGCGCGAAGTGTTTTTCATGGCGGCGGGTGAAAGTCTGGCGCATCTTATGTGCTTGGTGCATCGCGGCGATTTGTCGATGAATTATGATGCAGATGGCGTATGCTATTACCAGAAAGTGGCGAAAGCCTGACCTAAGGCGAGGAGACCGGCATGGCCGATAAAGTTGAAATTGCCGAAGATATTTTAAAGCTCAGCTTTGAAGAAGCATTGGGCGAGTTGGAGAGCATTGTCGATCGCTTGGAGACCGGCGATGTTGCATTGGAAGAATCGATTGAGATTTACCGCCGCGGCAGTCAATTGCGCGCCTATTGCGATGAAAAGCTGAAATCGGCACAAGCCAAAATCGAAAAAATCACCGGTGATGGCGGCACCGCGCCGCTGGATACTGACTAGCGCTTATGGCCGATTTCGAAACAGACCGTCGCCACGCGCTTGCAAGAGTGGCGGCGTTTTTCGATACGCTATTGCAATTGCCTAACGGGCCGGAAAGCCGCCTGATCGAAGCCATGCGTTACACCATGTTGTCTGACGGCAAGGGCTTTCGTCCTTATCTTTCTTATGCGGCGGCGCAATTATTCAATGTCGATGAAGGCCATGCCATTCGCGTTGCGGCGGCGGTTGAGGCGGTGCATTGTTATTCGCTCATTCACGATGATTTACCGGCCATGGATGATGATGATATGCGGCGTGGTAAGGCGAGCCTGCATGTCGCTTTTGACGAGGCGACCGCCATATTGGCCGGTGATGCGCTGCTGACTTTGGCCTTTGAAATTTTGGCCGATGAGGCGACGCATCAGGAAATGAGCAAGCGGCTGGAATTGGTGACCGCATTGGCGCGCGCTGCCGGTATGCAGGGCATGGTCGGCGGACAGATGATTGATTTACAATCGCCCGATCTTGACTTGGATGCCGGTGGCCTGACCCGTTTGCAAAAAATGAAGACCGGTGCGCTTATCGGTTTTGCTCTGGAGGCGGGTGCTATTTTGGGCGGTGCTGACGAGGCGGAACGCCATGCTCTGACCGGCTATGCACACGATATCGGGCTGGCTTTTCAAATTGCCGATGATGTGCTTGATGTCGATGCCAAGAGCGCCGATTTGGGCAAAACGGCAGGCAAAGATGCGGCGGACGGCAAAGTGACCTTTGCCTCGCTTTTGGGCGCAGAGCGCGCGAGAGACCAGGCCGGATTGCTTGTTGAACAAGCGATTAACCATTTGGCGCTTTTCGGCGATGATGCCAATGGGCTGCGACAAGCTGCCGAATTTGTGATTAAGCGCCATAGCTGATAAGAATGCGCCAGCAAAGGAGCCTTTATGGCCGAAACACAGACACCGCTTTTGGATCGCATCATGCGCCCGGCTGACTTGCGTCAGCTGGATAAAGGTGATTTGCCTCAATTGGCAGCAGAATTGCGCGCCGAAATGATTGACGCCGTATCGGTGACGGGCGGCCATTTGGGCGCCGGTCTGGGCGTGGTCGAACTGACGGTCGCCCTGCATTATGTTTTCGATACGCCCGATGACCGTCTGATTTGGGATGTCGGCCATCAGGCCTATCCGCATAAAATTCTAACCGAGCGGCGTGAGCGCATCCGCACATTGCGCCAGGGCGGCGGCCTGTCGGGCTTCACCAAACGGGCCGAAAGCATTTATGACCCGTTTGGCGCGGGCCATAGCTCAACCTCCATATCCGCCGGATTGGGCATGGCGGCAGCGCGCGATTTGGCGGGTAAAGACAATAATGTGGTGGCAGTCATCGGTGATGGCGCGATGAGCGCCGGCATGGCTTTTGAAGCGATGAATAATGCCGGTGCTATGGATAGCCGTATGGTGGTTATCTTGAATGATAA
>CATDDF010000046.1 GCA_949498175.1 Alphaproteobacteria bacterium
CCCAACAGGTGCTTGTGAAGCCATCTCATTACGGCTCGATATGCAGAGTGTCAAGCCTGCGCCAAAGCCGGAAATGGTGGGCGGTGACGGGATCGAACCGCCGACCCTCTCGGTGTAAACGAGATGCTCTCCCAGCTGAGCTAACCGCCCCACGGAGACAGCGTGTAGCGCATCACCGTTAAAAAAGCAAAAAAAAACATCGGCTGTTCCCAAAAAAGAACAGCCGATGTCAATTTGAACGAAGACGCTTAGTTTACGGCGTCTTTCAGAGCTTTACCGGCCTTGAATTTCGGCTGATTGGAAGCTTTGATTTGAATCGTTTCGCCGGTGCGCGGATTGCGACCGGTCGTCGCTTTACGGTGCGTTACCGAGAAAGTTCCGAAACCGACAAGGCGAACTTCGCCGCCATTGCTCAGTGAACCGGCAATGTTGTCGAGAACAGCATCAACGGCTTTCGTTGCGTCAGCTTTTGACAAACCTGAGTCGTCAGCAACCTGACTGATCAAATCGTTTTTGTTCATGAGACCCTCCTTAAAATGGCTCCAACATATCGACAACACAAGCCTATGCGCCGATTCATAGTCACGTCAAAGAGAAAATTCGCTGTTTTTCCCCAATCGAGGAGGTCTTGATTAATGCGCTTGCGAAACGTCGCCGCCACTATCACCACTTAAATTGCGGCTGGCATAATAGGCTTCCTCGTCCCATTCAATCTCGGTTGGCATTTTCTGCAGTGCGTGCTCCAGCACCTGATCCATATTTTCCACCGGAATGATTTCAAGACCTTCCTTAATATTGTCCGGCACTTCTGCCAGGTCTTTCTCATTTTCCAACGGAATCAATACCTTAGTAATACCACCACGCAGTGCTGCGAGAAGTTTTTCTTTCAAGCCGCCAATCGGCAGCACGCGACCGCGCAAGGTCACTTCCCCGGTCATGGCTATTTCTTTCCGCACGGGAATGCCCGTCATCACCGAGACAATGGCGGTGGCCATGGCCGTTCCGGCCGACGGGCCGTCCTTCGGGGTTGCTCCTTCAGGCACATGGACGTGGATATCTTTTTTGTCAAAAAGAGGCGGTTCAATGCCAAAAAGAGTGGCGCGAGAGCGCACATAGGACGATGCGGCGTTAATTGATTCTTTCATCACATCGCCCAATTTACCGGTTGTGGTCATGCGTCCTTTGCCCGGCAGCATCACGCCTTCAATAGTCAGCAGTTCACCGCCGACTTCTGTCCACGCCAAACCGGTCACAACACCGACTTGGTCTTCGACCTCAGCAAGACCGAAACGGAAGCGTTCAACACCGGCATAATCGCCAAGATTATCGACCGTCAGGGCAACGGTTTCGCGCTCGCCTTTGACGATTTCCGTGGTTGCCTTGCGGGCCAGCGAAGCCAGTTCACGCTTCAAGCCACGCACACCCGCCTCACGCGAATAATTGCGTATCAGTTTGCGAATGGCGTCTTCGTCGATTTCAAACTCACCGACACGCAGGCCATGCTCTTCAATGGTTTGCGGCAGCAAATGCTCTTTGGCGATCTCAACCTTCTCATCTTCCGTATATCCGGCAATGCGAATAACCTCCATGCGGTCCAATAAGGGGCCCGGAATGTTCAGCGAATTGGCCGTTGTCACAAACATCACATTGGAAAGGTCGTAATCGACCTCCATATAATGATCGTTAAATGTATTGTTTTGCTCAGGGTCCAGCACTTCGAGCAAGGCTGATGACGGGTCACCGCGATAATCGGCGCCCAGCTTATCAATCTCATCAAGCAGCATGAGCGGGTTGGTCGCTTTCACCTTTTTCATCGATTGAATCACCTTACCGGGCATAGAGCCGATATAGGTGCGACGGTGGCCGCGCACTTCGCTTTCATCGCGCACGCCGCCCAGCGACATACGAACGAATTCGCGGCCCGTGGCGGCGGCAATCGACTTGCCAAGCGAGGTTTTACCGACACCCGGAGGACCGACAAGGCACAAAATCGGGCCTTTCAGCTTTTTCGAGCGCTGCTGCACCGCGAGATATTCGAGAATGCGCTCTTTGACTTTCTCCAAGCCATAATGATCGGCATTCAATATTTTCTCGGCATGGGTCAGGTCTTTTTTGATACGGCTCTTTTTGCCCCATGGCACGGCCAGCAACCAATCGAGATAATTGCGCACAACCGTCGCCTCGGCTGACATCGGGCTCATTGATTTCAGCTTCTTCATCTCGGCATCGGCTTTTTCCCGCGCCTCTTTTGACAATTTGGTATTGGCGATTTGCTCTTCAAGCTCGCTCAGCTCATTACCGCCATCTTCGCCCTCGCCCAGCTCTTTCTGAATGGCCTTTAACTGCTCATTCAAATAATACTCGCGTTGGGTTTTCTCCATTTGCCGCTTCACACGGCCACGGATTTTCTTTTCGACCTGCAGAACGCCGACTTCCCCTTCCATATGGCCGAGAATGGCCTCTAGGCGCTTATCAACCTCAATGATCTCCAATAAAGCCTGCTTTTCATCAAGGCTAATGTTCAAATGGCCCGCAATCGTATCGGCCAGCTTAATGGGGTCATCAATTTGACTGACATTGGATTGCACTTCCGGCGGAATTTTGCGGTTTAACTTCACATATCCATCAAACTGGCTGACCGCCGAGCGCATCAGCGCGCGAATTTCGTCGCCATCTTCAACGCTTTCATGCAATGCCAGCGCGCTGGCCTCAAAAAATGCCTCATTGTCGAGATAATCCAGCATTTTTGCCCGCGACTGACCTTCGACCAGCACCTTCACCGTGCCGTCCGGCAATTTCAGCATTTGCAAAACCGAGCCTATCGTGCCGATTTCATGCATATCCTTCGGCTGCGGGTCGTCTTGGTCGCCGTCTTTTTGGCTGACCAGCAGCATATCCTTGTCATTGGCCATAACATCTTCAAGCGCGCGAATGGATTTTTCGCGCCCGACAAAAAGCGGCACAATCATGCCCGGAAAGACAACAATATTGCGCAGCGGCAATACCGGCAGGACAACCGGGTATTCGGTTTGTTGTTCGAGATTGTCACTCATTATTTCAACTTTCCTTTAGACGACGGTAGGACTTTCAGTAACCTGCGATTCCAAGACGCTGTTCAATATTAATGTGGGGGTCATCCACATGGTTTTCAATGGTAATGCCAAAAAACACCCCGCGACAAAATGGCGGCTCGAAAGCCGCCATTTTCAATCACTTCATTTCTGAGGCTCAAGCAAGCCTATGAGGCTGTTGGTGCCGCCGCCTCATCTTCTTTTTTGGCATAAATATAAAGCGGCTTGGCCGTGCCTTCGACGACTTCTTTGCTGATAACCACTTCTTCGACCCCGTCCATAGCGGGCAGTTCGAACATGGTATCCAGCAAAATACCCTCAATCACCGAGCGCAAACCACGCGCGCCGGTTTTGCGTTCAATGGCCTTGCGGGCAATCGCCAACAACGCGTCATCTTGGAAGGTCAAAGTGCTTTCTTCCATATCGAAAAGACGTTGATATTGCTTGACCAAAGCGTTTTTCGGCTGGCTCAAAATTGTCACCAAAGCGTTCTCATCCAAATCTTCCAAAGTGGCAAGCACGGGCAGACGGCCGACAAATTCGGGTATCAGACCGAATTTCAACAAATCTTCAGGCTCAAGTTCTTTCAAAAGCTCGCCCGTATTACGCTCTTCGGGAATCTCCACTTTCGCGTTAAACCCGATAGAGGTTTCATTGCCGCGCTGCGAAATTACCCGCTCCAAACCGGCAAAGGCGCCGCCGCAAATAAACAATATATTGGTCGTATCGACTTGCAGGAATTCTTGCTGCGGATGCTTGCGCCCGCCTTGCGGCGGAACGGAGGCAACCGTGCCTTCCATGATTTTCAGCAACGCCTGCTGCACACCCTCACCGGATACATCGCGGGTGATGGACGGGTTATCAGACTTGCGGCTGATTTTATCGACCTCATCAATATAGACAATGCCGCGCTGTGCCCGCTCGACATTATAGTCGGCAGCTTGCAGCAGCTTGAGAATAATATTTTCAACATCTTCACCGACATAACCGGCTTCCGTCAAAGTCGTGGCATCAGCCATGGTGAAGGGCACATCAAGAATACGCGCCAGCGTTTGCGCCAGCAGCGTTTTGCCGCAACCGGTCGGGCCGACCAGCAAAATATTCGATTTTGCCAATTCGACGTCGGCATTTTTCTGTGCATGGTTGAGGCGCTTATAGTGATTATGCACAGCCACCGACAGCACGCGTTTGGCGTGTGATTGGCCAATAACATAATCATCAAGAACTTCCAAAATTTCGCCCGGCGTCGGCACGCCATCATCGGTTTTCACCAATGAGGCTTTGCTTTCCTCACGGATGATATCCATGCACAATTCCACGCATTCATCACAGATGAACACGGTCGGGCCCGCAATCAGCTTACGCACCTCGTGCTGGCTTTTGCCGCAAAACGAGCAATAAAGCGTGCTTTTGCTATCGCCGCTGCCACTGCCGCCGCTATCGCTTCCGCTGCCTACTTTACTCATGTTTCAGTCCTTTCATCAGCCTATGGAAAGGCTGCGGTTCTGATTCGTTATCTCACTTCACCACAAAGGCGGTGAAAAGTGCAAGCGTCGCCTATTTAATCGGCTTTTTCATCGTCGGCACGCTTGGTTGTCACCTCATCGACAAGGCCGAAATCTTTAGCCTGCTCTGCCGTCATAAACGTATCGCGTTCCAGCGCATCTTCAATTTTGCGCAAAGTCTGCCCCGTATGCTCGACATAGATTTTATTGAGGCGCGCGCGCATATCGAGAATTTCCTGCGCATGGCGTTCAATATCCGAAGCCTGTCCCTGAAACCCGCCGGAAGGCTGGTGCACCATAATGCGCGCATTGGGGAGCGCAAAACGCATGCCGCTTTCACCCGCTGCCAGAAGCAAAGAGCCCATAGAGGCGGCTTGGCCGATGCATAAGGTGGCTACCGGTGCGCGAATATATTGCATGGTGTCATAAATCGCCATGCCGGATGTCACCACCCCGCCCGGCGAATTAATATAAATGGAGATTTCCTTTTTCGGGTTCTCCGCTTCCAGAAACAAAAGCTGCGCCGTAATGACGCTGGCCATATAATCTTCGACACCGCCGGTAACAAAAATCACCCGCTCTTTCAACAAGCGCGAGTAAATGTCGAACGCGCGTTCACCGCGGCTGGATTGCTCCACCACCATCGGCACAAGCGTGTTCATGTAGGTATCAACCGGATCGTGCATTTCTGACTCCTTATTAGCTGCCCCTAATGTGGGGTGTTTTGCCGCAAACGCCAAGTGCTAAAGGAGGCAAAAATGCCGCGGCATGGTTTTATTTCTTGTCTGCATCCTTTTTGGCTGCCGGTTTTTTGGCCGGTGCCTTTTTCTTGGCGGCCGGTTTTTTGGCCGGTGCTTTTTTCGCAGCCGGTTTTTTGGCCGCAGCCTTTTTCGCAGGCGCTTTTTTCTTGGGCTTGGGCTTTTCAGCTTCTTCCGCACCCGGCTCCATCATCAGATCTTCCAGCGATACTTTCTTATCGCTGACTTTGGCCAATTCACAGATGAAATCGACGACTTTTTCCTCAAAAATCGGCGCTCGAATTTGCGCCATCGCTTCCGGGTTTTGCTGGAAATATTCGAACACTTGCTGTTCCTGACCCGGGAATTGCTGCACACGCTGCATCAGCCCCTGGTTCAATTCTTCCTGCGTGACCTGAATTTCGTTATTATTGCCGACCTCGGCCAGCACCAGTCCGGTGCGCACACGACGCTCGGCAATGCCTCGATATTCGGCCCGCAAATCACCTTCGCTCTCGTCAAGGTCTTCCAGTTTTTGCTGATTGTTTTCAAGCTCTTGCTCGAATTGATGCCAAATCTGGTTGAACTCCATATCGACCATGCTCGGCGGCAGATCAAAATCATGTCCATCGGATAATTGGTCGAGCAAATCCTTCTTCATATGGCCGCGCGACATTTGCTCATAGTCACGCCCGATTTGATCGCGCATTGCTTCCTTCAACTTGTCGAGACTTTCCATGCCCAGTGAGGTCGCGAACTCTTCGTTAATCTCAGCGTCTTTCGGCTCGCTTACTTCATGCACGGTGCATTCAAACACCGCCGCCTTACCGGCCAGTTCAGACGCGCCATATTCTTCAGGGAAAGAAACTTCCACGTCTTTTTTGTCACCGGCTTTTGTGCCGACCAGCTGTTCTTCAAAGCCCGGAATGAACTGCCCCGAACCAAGCTCAAGGTCAAAACCTTCACCGGCGCCGCCTTCAAAGGCTTCGCCGTCAATGCGACCGATAAAGTCAATTTTCACGCGGTCGCCATCTTTGGCTTTGGCGGTTTTGGCGCGTGCAACAAATTCTTTGCGCGAAGAAGCGAGGCGCTCCAACGCTTCATCAACCCGCGCTTCATCGACCTCAACGACCGGCTTTTCCAATTTCAGTTTGGAAAAATCGGCCAGTGTGATCGGCGGAATGACTTCATAAGTGACGTCATAAACAAGGTCGGCAGTGCCTTTGATAATCTCTTCAGCTTCTCCGACCAGCTTAATTTCAGGCTGCATGGCAGGGCGCTCATCGCGGTCGGTCAGCATTTGCTGGCTCGATTCATTGACCGTTTCCTGAATGATTTCACCCATTAGCTGTTCGCCGAAGGTTTTGCGGATATGGGCGACCGGCACTTTGCCCGGGCGGAAGCCCTTCAACTGCACCTGATCTTTGATGCTGTCGATTTTGCTTTCCAGCTTGCCTGCCAAATCGGCGGCGGCGATGGTAATTTGCACTTCGCGCGCCAGTCCTTCGGCGCTCACTTCCTTAATGTTCATTTTCTTCCTCTTATCCCCGCTTTTGGCGGGCTCTATTTGGTGCGGGCGGAGGGACTTGAACCCCCACACCTCTCAGTACCAGAACCTAAATCTGGCGCGTCTACCAATTCCGCCACGCCCGCATGAAACTCATGGGGCGGTCTATAGCAGGAGACGCACGCAAACGCCAGACTCTAAAGACCGTCAAGATAACCCGCAAAACTTAAAATTCAGTTAGACGGCTGGCTTGGCTGCTTTATGTTAGGGCAAACAGGAGAGAAAAATGACCGTTTACATTATTGCTCGCTTTAAAATCCATGATCGCGCCGGTTATGACCGCTATGAAGAAAACTTCATGCAAGTGTTTGAGCCGTTTGGCGGCTCCATGCTGAGCGTCGATGAAGAGCCGACAATCTTGCAAGGCGAGTTCGACTTCACCCGCTCCGTGCTGATTGAATTTCCGTCCGCCGAACAGGCCATGTCATGGATGACCTCGCCCGAATATCAAGAGATTGCCAAGCACCGACTGGAAGCCAGCGTCGGCAATGCGATTATGGTGAAAAAGCTGGAAATGGGTGAACTCGAGGAGCGCTTGGCGGACAAGGGTTAGGGCTTTTTACCTCCGACTCGGGGCTACGCCCCTCGCTGGCGGAAGGCGCACTAAAACAGCAAAGCTGTTAAGTGCTTTTACCGAGCGCTATCTTCATATCCTCAGTCTCTTCGCCCTGCGCGACCAATGACAGGCTTGTGCCGTCCGTGTCGAATATGGAGAGCGAGCAATTTTCCGGTGCGAAGCTGACGACATCTGCGGCACCGGTGGCGGCACAATAAGCGGCATTGAGCGCGATGAAATGCGAGAAGATAACGACCGCCTCGCCCTCTAAGGCGTTCAGCGTGTTCACCACATTGTCGTTCCAGCCGCGAAAATCGACCCCGCTTTCAACGCTCACCGCATCGCGATAAAGCCCTTCCCATGTGCCGGCCATGACGCGGCGCAGCCATTCGGTGCGCGCCGTCAAATCTTCCAGCGGCGGCGGAATTTCCCCGACTCCGGCTTCTAT
Organism: Alphaproteobacteria bacterium; assembly: GCA_949498175.1. Taxonomy (GTDB): domain Bacteria; phylum Pseudomonadota; class Alphaproteobacteria; order RS24; family RS24; genus UBA8337. Next base: position 7,885 of record CATDDF010000046.1, read on the forward strand.
TTGCGGCGTCACACCCCAAGCTGCCGCCAGCGGCGCGGCGGTTTCCTGACAGCGCTTGAGCGGGCTGGAAAATATAGGCACGGGCGCGTTAACCAGCGATTGTATTTTGGCGGCGACGGCCTCAGCTTGCGTGCGCCCCAATTCGTCGAGGCCGGGATCGGCATCGCCATCCCATCCGGCGGCGGCTTTGCCGTGGCGTATCATATATATGCGGGTCATTTAATTATCCGGCGTGAAAATATTGAGCTGGTTTTGATTGACCGCCAGTGTGCCTGTGAGACCAACACAATCTTCCGCCATCAGGCGGTCAATCTGGCCACCTTCGCGGGTCATATGCGCGCAAAACCGTTCGCCGCTTTCCATGCGCCCGATAATAATGCCATCAGCATCTTTACCCGCCACATGCGCCACCGTGTAGCTTTCTATTGTCCCCGCGCCATTGGCTTCATCGACATAGGGAAGCGTTTCCATCGCGTCGATTTTGCCCTGCAAAACGCTTGGCGCTTGGCGTTGCCAGTCACCTTCAAACGGGGCGGTGGAATAAAGCCCCAATGAATGCTTGGTCAGGAACCAGCCATTGCCGTTGCAAAAGCCTTTACTGCCCGGGTTGGCGCGCAGTTTTTGCGCCATCAGCGCCACCGACATCAGCGTGTAGGCATTGCCTGCCCCACCGAAATAAGGCAGACCGCCGGTTACGGTGAAGGGGCGCGGGTCATCTTCGGCAATGCCCATTTCACGGCACGCCACCTCTACCGCCACAGGAAAGCATGAATAAAGGTCGAAATAATCAATATCGGCAACCTGCCAACCGGCCATCTCCAAAGCCAATTCGGCCATGCCTTTCATCGCATGGCTGCGATGCAATTCGGGGCGTTCAATCGGGTTCCAAATATCATTGGCTTCAGCGCAGCCGTGCAAATAAACCCATTTGCTTTCATCAATGCCCATTTGTCGCGCCTTGCCGACCGAGGTCAGAATGACCGCAGAGGCTTGGTCAATACGAATGACCGAGTTCATATATTTCGGATAGGGATAGCCGACGAGGCGATTGCTATCGTTGACGGTGGCGATTTCTTCTGCCGAGCGTGCGACGGGAAACCAGCTATAGGGGTTTTGCGCCGCCACTTCGGTAAAGGGCTGCATCAACTCACCCAGCTTTTGCATATGGGTCGGCATATCGCGACCAAGATGATGGCGCAGCGCATTTTCAAATATCGGGTAATAATTGACCGGATAATAGAGCATGTGACGCCGCTCGACCGGCGAACAGCCGTCTTTTTCAACGCCGATTTCCTCACGCGGGCCATCAACATCATCGTTCCAACCGGCGTTCTGGCTGTGGTCAACACCCTGCCCCAGCGCCGCCATAATAGAGCCAAGTCCCTCGCCGCCGACCAGCATGGCTGTGCCGACATCGCCATTGGCAATGCGCTCGGCCAATTCATTAATCATCATTTGCGGGGAATTGCCGCCGGTTGCCGCAATCAGCGCTTGCGTCGGTTCAATATCCAAATGGCGCGCCACACTGAGGCCGATATTATTATATTTGCCGAAAGGCAGATTTCGCCCTTCCGGCGAGTCGGTAACAAACCGAATGCCGGCCACCGTATCAATCTGCGTCTTATCCAACGCCGCATCGGCAATCGCCGCCTGTGCCGCTTCAGCCAACAGCGCCAGCGGTGATTTGGCTTTGGCTGCGTCTTTCTCTTTTTGTACGGTCAGACCGGTACCAATCAAGATCGGCGTATTATCGTTTGGCATAAAACTCTCCCAAGATGCGCGCGAGTTTATCGGCAGCGGCGCGCTATTTGAAGCCAATTATGCATTTCGGCCTGTTTTTTCTGAAAAATGCACATTTTTTAGTCAGCTGTATAAATTTTAAGCACATTAGATAGCTGCACACCGTCTTGCCGCAGCCAGCAATGGTGAATCGCGCGCCGCATACTTGGCACGGTTTTTGCATAAAGTTGGTGAGATACAGAGTTCAGGAGACGATAATGAAGAAAATTGAGGCGATTATTAAACCGTTCAAGCTGGACGAAGTTAAGGACGCCCTTCAGGAAGCCGGTATTCAAGGGATTACCGTTGTTGAGGCAAAAGGTTTTGGCCGCCAAAAAGGCCATACGGAACTCTATCGCGGCGCCGAATATGTCGTCGATTTCCTTCCGAAAGTAAAACTTGAAGTTGTTGTAGCCGATAGCCTGCTTGACGGCGCTATCGAAGCAATCAAAACGGCCGCCGAGACCGGCCGCATCGGTGACGGAAAAATTTTCGTTTCCGATATTAGCGAGGCTATTCGCATCAGAACCGGCGAAACCGGCGACGAGGCTCTTTAACCTTATTTTTCACTGACCAGATTTGGAGATTTCAGATGTCAGATGCTTCCACCGTTCAAAAAATGATTAAGGATAATGAGGTCCAGTATGTTGACCTGCGTTTCACCGACCCGCGCGGTAAAATGCAGCACGTCACTTTGGACATCGACTTGATTGATGATGATTTCTTTGCCGAAGGCACGATGTTTGACGGCTCGTCAATCGCCGGCTGGAAAGCGATTAACGAGTCGGATATGGTTTTAATGCCCGACACCTCAACTGCGCGCCTTGACCCGTTCTACGCGCAACAAACACTGACTTTATTCTGCAATATTTTGGAGCCAAATTCCGGCGAAGCCTATAATCGCGACCCGCGCTCGACCGCGCTTCGCGCCGAGGAATATCTGAAGTCCACCGGCATTGGTGACACGATTTATTTCGGACCGGAAGCTGAATTCTTCGTATTTGATGATGTGCGCTTCTCAACCGACCCTTACAATACGGGTTTCGCGCTGGACAGCACAGAGCTGCCGGACAATTCAGGCACGGAATATGAGGCCGGTAATATGGGTCACCGTCCGCGCACCAAAGGCGGCTACTTCCCGGTCAATCCGGTCGATAGCGGCCAAGACTTGCGCTCGGAAATGCTTTCCGTGATGAAAGAAATGGGCCTCGCAGTTGAAAAACACCACCACGAAGTGGCGGCTGCCCAGCACGAGCTTGGCCTGAAATTCGGCACGCTGACCAGCATTGCCGACAATCTGCAGCTTTACAAATATGTCGTGCATAATGTTGCCCATGCCTATGGCAAGTCAGCAACCTTCATGCCGAAACCGGTTGCCGGAGATAACGGTACGGGCATGCACTGCCACCAATCAATTTGGAAAGACGGCAAGCCGCTTTTCGCCGGTGACAAATATGGCGATTTGAGCCAAGAGTGCCTGTATTACATTGGCGGCATCATCAAGCACGCACGCGCGCTGAATGCCCTGACCAATCCGTCAACCAACAGCTATAAGCGTCTGATTCCGGGCTTTGAAGCACCGGTTCTGTTGGCTTACTCAGCCCGCAACCGTTCTGCTTCTTGCCGTATTCCGTTCGCCACATCGGCACCGGGCAAGCGTATTGAAATCCGCTTCCCTGACCCGACCGCCAACCCGTATCTGGCATTCTCAGCCATGATGATGGCCGGTCTGGACGGTATCGAGAACAAAATCGATCCGGGCGATCCGATGGATAAAGACCTTTACGAATTGCCGCCGGAAGAATTGGCAACCGTTCCGCAAGTCTGTGGCTCGCTGCGCGAGGCCGCCGAGGCGCTGGACGCTGACCGCGACTTCCTGAAAAAAGGTGGGGTGATGGATGATGACCAAATCGACGGATATCTCGAGCTCAAGTGGGAAGAAATCTACAATTACGAGCACACACCGCATCCGGTTGAATTCGACATGTATTACAGCGTCTAAATGAGACCATGACAGGGCGTTCCTCCCCCGCCCTCCAACAGAGCGCCTCTACTGCACATCAGTAGGGGCGTTTTTTGTTGCCGTGAGTTCGAGCATCAAACTTGAGACCTGCTCGCGCGGCATGGGTGCATATTTATTGAATGTCAAATGCAGCAAGTCGCCCTCGCGGCGAATGGCAAATAAAGTATCTTCCGGTAAATAATCGGCACGCCCGATTTGCAGCCAACGCACCAGCACATAACACGGCAAGGCAAAACCGCCGAGCGCGGCGAGCAGCATAAAAATCTGCACCCCCGCCGACGCATTAAAAAAAACATCCCAAAAGCCCATCATCGCCTCCGTTTCTTATTGTTAAACGCGATACCGACACCTGCTGTCGCAGGTGCCGGGGCGTAACAAACCGAAACAAGAGTAACGGCCGCGACGTATTCCGCCGGGGCGTTATTTCGCCGCCACCCCGGCCGAAGCTGGCGTGGAGGGAATTTCCACAATTCGCGTAAAAAAAGGCCTAACGCCCGAGAGCGTTAAGCCACATACGCAATTAAATTGCGGCTCTCATTTGGGGGTTGTTAGCCCCGCTAACGCTCCATCCATGCGTCAGCGAGGAAACTATGACAGAAATGAGCGGGGATTAAAAGCCTCTAACCATTCCAATGCGCGTTATAGGCGGCGGCGGCTTTTTTCTCGCTCGACTGATAGCCGGTAAAGGCTTTGAACACGCCGAGGTCGAGATCGGGCTCGCGCCCCTCGCCCATATTGATGATTTGCGTGCACCACCAGCCTTGCTGGCCCCAGCCATTCAAGGCGGCAAAAGTGCGGAACGGCGAATTTAGGCCGAGCAATGGGCGCAGAAATTTTGGGCCGATTTCCAAAGACTTCTCAAAAATCGTTGTGGTGTCTTCTGAGCCGTCAATCAGCTTATTGACAATCTCCGTATCGACACAGAGCGGTCGACCGAGACCAATCATGTCGCAAGCATCAGCCGCCAGCGCCGCATCCATACCGGCGCGCGAGCGGAAGCCGCCCGTCACCATCATCGGGTTTTTGAACACAGCGCGAATGTCTTTCGCGTAATCGAGAAAATAGGCTTCGCGTGCCACCGTGCTTTCACGCAAGGATTCGGCGCGGTCGGGGTTGAGCGTCAAATTGTCGAGGCCCACAAGCTTGGGCTGCTCATACGTGCCGCCTGAAACTTCCAGCAAGTCCAGCCCTTCATCATTGAGCCAGGTAGCGACTTGCACTGAATCCTCATGGCTGAAACCGCCTTTTTGGAAGTCAGCCGAATTGAGCTTCAGCGCGACGGGGAATTTATCACCAACCGCTTTGCGCACGGCACGAATGCTTTCCAGCAACAGCTTGGCGCGGTTTTCAAGGCTACCGCCCCATTCATCGTCGCGCATATTGATGTCGGGCGAAAGAAACTCAGACAGCAAATAACCATGCGCGCCATGCAGTTGCACGCCGGTAAAGCCCGTGTCTTGCGCAACTTTCGCGGCATGGGCGAAACGCTGAATAATGTCGAGAATTTCATCATGCTCCAGTGCGCGCGGCTTGCCAAACGCAGCGCCCGGCATTTTCAACTGCACATCGGACGGGCCGACCGGTGTCGACGCAACGGCGGCCGGTGTTTGCCGTCCGGCATGCGAGATTTGCATCCATAAATGCGTATTGTTTTTCGTGCCCGCTTCGGCAAAGGCCTGCAAGCGCGAGATTTGCTCATTGCTCTGCTCGCCTTCAATCACAACATTGGCGGGGCGCTCGAGATAGCGATGGTCAATCTGTACATTGCCGGTCAGCAAAATGCCCGCGCCGCCTTCCGCCCAACGCGAGTACAGCGTCACGTGCTTTTCAGTGGCGCGGTTTTGCTCGTCTGCCAGCCCTTCGGTCATCGCCGCTTTGCAAATACGGTTCTTGATTTCTGCACCACACGGCAAAGTGAGTGATTTTTCTATATTAACGTTGCTCATGAACTACCTCCCACGGCTTGTGTCGGGTAAACTAGCAACCGAATCACAACTTGCAAGTGCGGAGTGCCTTATGGCGAAAAAGAAATCAGCCGATTTATTCGATGAGGCACCGGTGGCCAAAGCCAAAGCCAAAAAATCTGCCGCCGAACCGAAGAAAACCGCTGAAAAAGGCTATTCCGCTGCCGATATTGAGGTGCTTGAAGGGCTGGAGCCGGTGCGCCGCCGCCCGGGCATGTATATTGGCGGCACGGACAGCCGCGCCATGCACCATCTCTTCGCCGAAGTTATCGATAACTCCATGGACGAAGCGGTGGCCGGTCATGCCAGCTTTATTGAAGTCGAATTCATGCAAGGCAATCGCCTGTCCGTGCGCGATAATGGGCGCGGTATCCCCGTTGACCCGCACCCGAAATATAAAGACAAATCAGCCCTTGAAGTGATTATGACGACGCTGCACGCGGGCGGTAAATTCGGCGGCGACGCTTATGACACATCCGGCGGCTTGCACGGTGTTGGCGTGTCCGTGGTCAACGCTTTGGCCTCTGACCTTGTGGTGGAAGTGGCACGCGACCGGAAATTGCATCGACAAGAATTCTCGCGCGGCTTATCGAAAGGCAAAGTGAAGAAAATCGGGGAAGCGAAAAACAAACGCGGCACCACGGTCAGCTTTGTGCCCGATGAAGATATTTTCGGCAAAATCCAGTTTGATCCGGCCCGCCTCTACGCCATGGCGAAAGCCAAAGCCTATTTGTTCGGCGGTGTTGAAATTCGCTGGCGCTGCGACCCGTCGCTGATTAAGGACGAAGAAAAATGCCCGCCTGAAGACACGCTGAAATTTCCCAACGGGTTGCAAGATTATTTGGAAGAGCAAATCGGCGGGCGCGCCGTTGTCACGCCCCTGCCCTTTGCCGGTAAAGTGCAAAAAACCGGCGGCCACGGCAGTGTTGAATGGGCCGTTACTTGGGTCGCTGCCGGTATCGGCAATGCCGATGGCATGAATGCCAGCTATTGTAATACCGTGCCGACGCCTGAAGGCGGCACCCATGAGCAAGGTATGCGCGCCGCGCTGACCAAAGGGCTGAAAGCCTATGGCGACCGCATCAATAATAAAAAGGCCGGCATGATCACCGGTGAAGATGTGATGGGCACAGCCGCCGCTTTGGTGTCGGTATTTGTGCGCGAGCCGGAATTTCAAGGCCAGACCAAAGACAAGCTGGCAACGCCGGAAGCGGCGAAAATCGTTGAAACCACTTTGCGCGACCATTTTGAGCATTACCTGACCTCTGCCCCTGCCGACGCTGACAAGCTGCTGGGCTGGGTGATTGACCGCGCCGAAGAGCGCGTGCGTCGCCGCCAAGAAAAAGAGGTGAGCCGCAAATCAGCGGTGCGCAAATTGCGTCTGCCCGGCAAGCTGGCCGATTGCTCGCAAAAAGCCAGCGAAGGTGCGGAACTGTTTATCGTTGAGGGCGACAGCGCCGGTGGTTCGGCCAAGCAAGGCCGCAACCGCAAAAACCAAGCCATATTGCCTTTGCGCGGGAAAATCCTCAATGTCGCCAATGCGACGCAAGCGAAAATGCAGCAAAGCCAGCAAATCGCCGACCTTGTGCTGGCGCTTGGCTGCGGCATGGGTGCGTCTTATGATGAGGCGCGGCTGCGCTATGAGAAAATCATCATCATGACCGATGCCGATGTCGATGGCGCGCATATTGCCGCCCTGCTCGTCACCTTTTTCCACGAGCAAATGCCCGACCTTATCCGCCAGGGCCATCTTTACATCGCCGTGCCGCCGCTTTATCGCCTCGCGCAAGGCGCCAAGACCTTTTACGCGCGCGATGATGAACACCGCGAGGAATTGCTGAAAACCGAGTTCCGCGCCAATGCCAAAGTCGATGTCAGCCGCTTTAAGGGCTTGGGGGAGATGCTGCCCGCACAGTTGAAAGAAACCACCATGATGCCCGGCTCGCGCACGCTGCTGCAGGTTGAAATTCCCGAAGAAGAAAGCAAAGCCACCGCCAAAACGGTGAAAGATTTAATGGGCAATAAGCCGGAACTGCGCTTCAAATTCATCCAAGAAAACGCTGCCTTTGCCGGCGAGGATTTGTTGGATATTTAGACGGGCTTTACATTCCCTCAAAAACATCTATCTTCCGCGCCATGAAGACAGGTCAGGCCGTGGTGGCCTGATGTCAGGTCAGCATTCAATAAATGTGGCCTGAGCGCGTGACCAAGACGCAGCTTCGCGTTTCGCCACCCGTATCTCACCGGAGATCCCGCAAGCGAAACGCCCAACACGGAAAGACGCTATGACGTTTGATGATCTCGGGCTGGCCCCCGAAATAATGAAGGCTATTAATGATGTCGGCTATACCGAGCCGACCCCCATTCAGGCAGAAGCCATTCCGCAGGTGATTGCAAATCAGGACGTGCTGGGCATCGCCCAGACCGGCACCGGCAAAACGGCAAGCTTTACCCTGCCGATGATCCATCGCTTGATGAAAGGCCGCGCCAAAGCGCGTATGCCGCGCACGCTGATTTTGGAGCCGACGCGCGAACTGGCCGCGCAAGTGGCGGAAAATTTCGACCTTTACGGCAAATATACCAAGCTGACCAAAGCACTGCTGATTGGCGGCGTCAGCTTTAAGGACCAAGAGCAAGCGATTATGCGCGGCGCCGATGTGCTGATTGCCACACCGGGCCGTCTGCTCGACCATGTGGAGCGCGGCGGCGTATTGCTGCGCGGCGTCGAGGTGCTGGTGATTGACGAAGCCGACCGCATGCTCGATATGGGGTTCATTCCCGATATTGAGAAGATTGTCGGCATGATACCCTTCACCCGTCAGACGCTGTTTTTCTCGGCCACCATGCCGCCGGAAATCACCCGCCTGTCAGAGCAGTTTCTCTCGGCTCCGAAACGCATTGAAGTGGCGCGACCTTCTTCAACCAATGACAATGTTTCGCAAAAGCTGATTGATGTTGCGCCGATGAAAAAGCGCGAAGCACTGCGCGATTTGTTTGAAAAAGAAGATGTGACAAACGGCATTATTTTCTGCAATCGAAAGCGCGATATTGGCGAATTGCTGAAAAGCTTGCATCGCCACAATTATAAAGCCGTGTCGCTGCATGGCGATATGGACCAGCATATGCGACTGCGTATGCTCGACCAGTTTAAATCGGGCGAAGCGACCTATCTGATTGCCTCAGATGTGGCGGCGCGCGGGCTGGATATTCCCGAAGTCAGCCATGTGTTTAATTTCGATGTGCCGACCCATGCCGAAGATTATGTTCACCGCATTGGCCGCACCGGCCGCGCCGGTCGCACCGGTGCCGCCTTCACACTCGCGACGCGCAATGACGCGAAATATGTCAATGCGATTGAGCATTTGATTGAACGCACGATTGACCGCGAGGCTTTCGGTCCTGCCGATGCTGAGGGCGACAACGACAAGCCGCGCAAAAGCAATCGACGCAATAATAAAAGCGGCGAGCGCAAAGGGCGCGGCGGCAATGAAGGCAAAAGCGAGCAAAGCGCGAAGTCAGGCGGCGGCAAGCGGCGCGGCCTGTTGGGCCGCAATCGGCGCGGTGGCAAGCCTGACGGCAATAGTAAGCCGCAAGAAGCCAAATCAGAAAAGCCGCAACAGCCAAAACAGTCTAAGCCGCAAAATAAATCGGGCGGCAAGAAAAACGGCGATGCTTTTGAAGGCAATATGCCCGACTTTTTGAAATAGGCTTTTTAGGCTAACGCCGTTGGTCGAAACGGCGGCCAATCATGGCGGCGGCGATATTGGTTTTTTGAATATCAATCGCCCCGCCGGCAATGCCCCAACCCCATGCGTCGCGCATGCGCCGCTCCATCGGGTAATCTTTCGAATAGCCATAGCCGCCCATTAACTGCACGGCAGCGCCCGTTACTTCGCGGCACATTTCATTGGAAAAACATTTACCGACCGACGAGTCGATAACGCTCGGCAGACCGTCTTCGGCATTCACCGCCGCGCGATGAATGAGCAGCCGCGCCGCTTCAACCTTCATCTGCATTTCCGCCAGTTTGATTTGCACACCCTGAAAATCGACCAGTTCTTTGCCGAATTGTTTGCGCTCTTGCACATATGCCAACACATCTTCCAACGCGCCAGAGGCTTGCCCCAAAGCCATAGTGGCATTGCCGCAGCGTTCAAGGTCAAAGGCTTCCATCAATTTGCGGAAGCCGCCGGCGGGCACAACCACATTGTCTTCCGGCACGGTAACATTATCGAGGAAAATATCGGCTGACGGCACACCGCGAAAGCCCATCAGTTCTTCTTGCTTGCCGAAGCTCAAACCGGGCGTGTCTTTATGAACAAAAACCGCACCAATTCCCTTGGCGCCCGGGTCATCTGAGAGGCGGCAATAAACCAAATAGCCGTCCGAGTGGCCGCCGCCGGAGCACCAACGCTTTTGCCCGTTCAGCGTCACTTTGCCGTCTTTAATCTCGCCCTTGGTCGTCAAATCGGTCAGCGCGCTGCCCGCTTGCGGCTCTGACATGGAGACCGCCAACACCATTTCGCCCTTGCACACTTGCGGCACGATTTCTTGCTTCAAATTGTCAGAGGCAAAATGCACCAGCGCATGCACCGGCCCGACATTGGCCTCAAACAACGGAAAAGCCGAGGCCGAGGAAATTTTTGCAAACTCTTCCAGCACCAATAACGCTTCCAAATTGCCAAGCCCCAAGCCGCCGAGTTTTTCGGGGATATTGATACCGAGAAACCCCATTTCACCGAGCTTTTTTAGCATATCGGACTTCACCGGATGGCCGGTTTCCTCGCAATAGGCCGCCACTTCCGGCATTTCGGCGCGGGCAAATTTGCGCGCCGCATCGCGCAATTCACGCTGTGCATCTGTCAGTTGAAAATCCATCTTAAAACTCCCTGAGAGCGAACTATAGGAAGCCCATAGCCGCGCGTCCAGCACCGACAATCAAGACGCTTGATTTAGCCACCTTTTCGCGACAAGCTACCGTTCGAAATAAACTTTGGGAGAGTGATATGACTGACGCATATATTATTGATGCCTGCCGCACACCGCGTGGCATCGGCAAGCCCGGCAAGGGCGCATTGAGCGAAATTCATCCGCAGCAATTAGGCGCAACCGTGCTGAAAGCATTGGCCGAACGCAATAAAATCAACACGGCGGAAGTCGATGACATTATTTGGGGCACCAGCGCCCAGCGCGGCACACAGGGCGGCGATTTGGGTCGTATGGCAGCGCTTGATGCCGGTTATGATGTGCGCTCCAGCGCCATGACACTTGACCGCTTTTGCGGCTCGGGCATTACCTCGGTCAATATTGCCGCGACCAATATCATGTCGGGCATGGAAGATATGACGATTGCCGGCGGCACCGAAATGATGTCGCGCTTCGGCACGGATGCGAAATCGGACTCGCCGTTCCTCGATAGCGGCAATAAGCGTTTGCGCGAAGTGCACCCGCAGCCGCACCAAGGCGTTTGCGCCGATGCCATTGCCACGCTGGAAGGCATTGACCGCGAAGCGGTTGACGCGCTGGCCTATGTCAGTCAGCAAAATGCCAAACGCGCCATTGAAGAAGGCCGTTTCGACAAGTCACTGGTCGCCGTACATAAGGAAGACGGCTCTTTGGCATTGGACAAAGAGGAATTTCCGCGTCCGCAAACCACGCCGGAAAGCCTTGCCGAATTGGAGCCGAGCTTTGCCAAGCTGGCCGATATTCCGCTTGATGAAGACGGCACAACCTTCCGCAAGCTGGTCAATCAGGCCTATCCGGA
>CATDDF010000047.1 GCA_949498175.1 Alphaproteobacteria bacterium
ATGAGCCGGTGCACGGTTCGGCGCCGGATATTGCCGGTCAAGGCAAAGCCAATCCTATTGCCTCAATCATGAGTTTTGCAATGGCATTGCGCTATACCTTTGACCGCGGCGGTGATGCTGATTTATTGGAAAATGCGGTGACCGCCGTGCTCGATAAGGGCGTGCGCACCGGTGATATTATGCAGGCCGATATGCAATTGGTCGGCACAAGCGGCATGGGCGATGCAGTGCTCGCCGCTTTAGAAGAATTGGGAGCTTAGCCATGTCTTATGTGGTCGCTGTGGTTGGTGCGACAGGAAATGTTGGACGCGAAATGCTCAATATTTTGGATGAGCGCAAATTCCCCGCCTCGCGGGTTGATGCGGTTGCGTCGCGGCGCAGCCAGGGTCGCGAAGTGAGCTTTGGCGATAAAACGCTGAAATGCCAAGCGCTGGAAAATTATGATTTCGGCAAAGCCGATATTGCGCTGTTTGCCGCCGGTTCCGGTCCGGCCAAGGAATATGCGCCAAAAGCGGCTGCTGCCGGTTGCGTGGTGATTGATAATTCTTCGCTCTATCGCATGGATGACGATGTGCCGCTGATTGTGCCTGAGGTCAATCCGCAAGATATTGCCGCTTATACGCAACGCAATATTATCGCCAATCCCAATTGCTCAACCGCGCAGCTGGTCGTGGCGTTGAAGCCCTTGCACGCCTTGGCCAAGATTAAACGCGTGGTGGTGGCGACTTATCAATCGGTCTCGGGGGCCGGCAATGCGGCGATGGATGAGCTGTTTACCCAGACGCGCGGCATTTTCGTCAATGATGAGATGAAGCGCGAAAACTTCACCAAGCAAATCGCTTTTAACGTCATTCCGCATATTGACGTGTTTATGAAAGATGGCGCGACCAAGGAAGAATGGAAAATGGTGGTGGAGACCCAAAAAATGCTCGACCCCGATATTGCCATGAGCACGACCTGCGTGCGGGTGCCGGTTTTTGTCGGCCATTCCGAAGCGGTGAATATTGAATTTGAAAGCGCCGTTTCCCTCGATGCGGCGCGCGCCGCGCTGGAAGAGGCGCCGGGCATTTTGGTTGTCGATCGGCGCGAGGATGAAGGCTATGTCACACCGGTTGAATGTGTCGGTGAATATGAGACTTTTGTTTCGCGCCTGCGCGTCGATGACAGTGTCGAACACGGGCTTGCGCTGTGGGTGGTGTCGGATAATTTGCGCAAAGGCGCGGCTTTAAACGCCGTGCAAATTGCCGAATTATTGGTTGAGAAACATCTCACTGAAAGTCGCGTCAAAGCCGAGGCGTAACGGTTTAAATATTCAGCTTGTCCTGAATGGCGGCGGCGGCGATGTGCACCGGCGTGTGTGGCAGGCTGCTGGTCTCCATATTGGCGGCGGCCATTTGCGCGAGAGTGGCGCAAGCAATGCCCAGCGCTTTCGGTTCTTCAGCCAAATGCAGGCCGAGATAAAGCGCGGCGAAAAAATCGCCCATGCCGTAAGGTGCTTTCGGCGCACGCGCCGTTTCGCAGCGTAGCACGTCATCGCTTGTAATGCTCAAAGCGGCAATGCGCTCGGCCGGGGCCGGGGCCGAGGTGACGACCATATGCCCGAGGCCCATATCGCGCGCCGCATCGACGACCTCGACCTCATCGGCAAAACCGTCGCGCCCGGCCAGCATTTGCAATTCATATAAATTGGGCGTCGCCATATCGGCCAAAGGCAAAAGTCGGTCGCGCAGCCCGTGCATCACTTCTTCAGGCAAATAAAGCCGTCCTTCATCGCCGCAAATCGGGTCGCAGCAATAAAACACTTGCGGATTGACGGCTTTTATTTTGGCAATAATCTGGGCTGCCGCATCAATATGGGCGGGACTCGGCAAATAGCCCGATAAAATTGACGTGCAATTATCAAGCGCCCCTGCCGCCAAAAGCCAGTCGGCAATCTCAATCATTTGCCCCGGCTCTATCGGCCCCCCGGCCGGTGCGCCTTTTGCCGGAAAAGCCGCCGGATGGGCTGATAATAAAGTGGTCGGCAAGGTCACGGTCTCATGGCCGATGGCGCGCAAAGCCGGCATGGTCGCTTTCAGCCCGACTTGGCCGCTGACCACTTGGCTCGACATGACAAAAATACTGCCGTGACCGGCTTTTGCCCCTTGCATCTTGCTCCTCTTACGCAAGCCGTTAAACTGTCTGTCATATTAAAGGGAGTTGCACAGCATTGACATCGGAAAAAGAGACATCTGACACAAAGCCGATACGGCCACGTCGTTCGGCGCTTTATATGCCGGGCGCCAATGCGCGCGCTTTGGAAAAAGCCCGCAGCTTGGATGCAGATTGCTTATTGTTGGATTTGGAAGATGCGGTCGCGCCTGACGCCAAAGACGAAGCGCGCACGCAGATTTGTGATGCTTTGCGGGACGGCGGTTATGGCGCACGCGAATTGGTGGTGCGGATAAATGCGCTTGATACGCCATGGGGCACAGATGATTTGGCGGCATTGAACGCCTTGCCTGAGGCGGCGCGCCCGCATGCCGTTCTCGCGCCGAAAGTATCGCGCGTCGATGAAATAGATGAGCTGGTTACAGATTTGCCGCAAGGCTGCGCTTTGTGGATTATGGTCGAAACGCCTGAGGCCATTTTCAATATTGAAAGCCTGGCAGCGCGCGCGGCCGATTCGCCGCTCGCCGCTTTTGTTATGGGCACGAATGATTTGGCCAAAGAAATGCGCGCTGCTTTGGCCAAGGGCCGCGCCCCGCTCATGACGGCGCTGTCCTTGACGCTTTTGGCGGCGCGGCGATATGGGCTCACCATATTGGACGGCGTGTTTAATGATATTGCCGATGAAGAAGGCTTTATGGCCGAATGTCGGCAAGGTGCCGATATGGGGTTTGACGGCAAAACGCTTATTCATCCGAGCCAATTGGCCATGTGCAATGCGCTGTTTGCCCCATCTGAAGACGAAGTGGCACAAGCGCGCGATGTTGTCGCCGCTTTTGCCGCACCCGAAAATGCCGGCAAGGGCGTGCTGAAAATCAACGGCAAAATGACCGAATTATTGCATCGCGATATGGCCGCGCGCATTTTGGCCATTGCCGAGGCGATTACAGCGCGGCAAGAGGCCTAATGGGGACGGGCATATGATAGAGGGACGCTATTTTGAGCATTTCACACTTGGCGACATAATTTCGCATGGCGTGCCGCGCACGCTGACAAGCGGCGACGCAAGCCTTTACCAAGCGCTTTATGGTGCGCGCAATCCGCTTTTTTGCGCCCGCCCCGTGGCTGAGGCCATCGGCCTTAACAATATGCCGCTCGACAGTTGGCTGGTCTTTCATATTGTTTTCGGCAAAACCGTGGCTGATATTTCGCGCCATGCGGTGGCCAATTTGGGCTATGCGCAAGGGCTGTTTCACGCGCCCGTTTTTGTCGGTGACACACTCACCGCGCGCTCTGAAGTCATCGGTCTCAGGCAAAACAAAAGCGGGGAAAGCGGGCTGGTTATGGTGCGCACAAGCGGCATGAACCAGCATGGCGAGACGGTCTTGTCTTATGTGCGCTGGGTGATGGTGAAAAAAAATGACATTTCTCTCGCCGCGCCCGATATGGTGTGGCCCGATATGGCAGCCCCGGTTGCGCCCGCCCAAGTTCCGCCGCCGCAAGGCGATTTTGCGCATTGGCAAGCCGATTATACGGGCAGTGAGGCGTTTTTTGATGATTATCAGACGGGCATGAAAATCAGCCATGGCGACGGCACGACGTTGGAAGAGGCCGAACACATGCTGGCGACGCGGCTTTATCAAAATAATGCGGCGGTGCATTTTGACGCGCATATGCAAAGCCAAAGCCGTTTCGGCAAAAGGCTGATTTATGGCGGTCATATGATGTCGCATGTCGCGTCTATGGCGTTTAACGGGCTGGGTAATTTGGCCGGTTATGCGGCATTAAGCGGCGGCACCCATGCCGCGCCGTGTTTTGCCGGCGACACGCTTTATGGCTGGAGCGAGATATTGGACAAGACCGCTTTTGACGGGCGTGATGATGTCGGGGCGCTGCGATTGCGCCATATTGGGCTGAAAAATCGCCCGCAACAGGCTGAAAACGGGGATTTTATCGATAGAACGGAAAATGGTGACTTGGCCGAAGAGGTGGTGCTGGCACTCGATGTATGGGCCTATATGCCGCGCCGCATCTAAGCCGTTTCATGCGACGGCCTGTCGCGTCATCAGATTGGCCTCGAAGCCCTTTTTTTGTGTATAGTCACCGCATTAACCAGGAGCTTAGCGCATGTCCGAACAAAGCAAACCGGCGCGGCCATTATCGCCGCATATCCAGATTTACCGCTGGACCTTGACCATGATGCTGTCGATTTTGCATCGCGCGACCGGTATTGCGCTTTATGCCGGCACCGCCCTCTTGGCGTGGTGGTTGCTGGCCGCCGCTTCCGGTCCTGAGGCTTATGCGCAAGTGCAAACCGTCTCATCGGCTTGGTATGGGCGTTTGGTATTGTTCGGTTACACATGGGCTTTGTTCCACCACATGTTTGGCGGCATTCGCCATTTCATTTGGGATACAGGGCGTGGGTTTGATTTGAAACATGTCGAAATTCTCGCGCGCATTACCGCTTTTGTGCCGCCGCTTTTGACGCTGGGCGTATGGGTTGCGGCCTATGCTTATTTGGGGGTTTTGTAATGGCTGATATGCGCACGCCACTATCGCGGGCCCGCGGGCTCGGCTCGGCCAAAAAAGGCACCGAGCATTTTTGGATGCAGCGCGTTACGGCGCTCGCCAATATTCCGCTGACGGTTTTCCTTGTCGGCGCGCTGGTTGTCCATGCAGGCAGCGATTACACCACCATGACCGGCTTTCTCGGCAATCCGTTTATCGGCGTCATTATGCTGCTGCTGATTTTTTCGGCCTGCTATCATATGCGCCTCGGCCTGCAAGTGGTCATTGAAGATTATGTGCATGGCGAAGCGAGTAAATTATTGGCGCTCATGGCCAATCAGTTTTTCACCCTGACCATTGCGGTTGCCTGCGCATTGGCTGTTGCCAAGCTGGTTATCGGCTAGGGTCGGGCAAAGGAGATAAAAATGAGTTCTCATGCGTTTATCGATCATCAATTTGACGTCGTCGTTGTCGGGGCCGGCGGCTCGGGCTTGCGTGCCGCTTTGGGCTGTGCCGAACGCGGGCTGAAGACGGCGTGTATTTCCAAAGTGTTTCCGACGCGCTCGCATACGGTGGCGGCGCAAGGCGGCATTTCC
Source organism: Alphaproteobacteria bacterium (assembly GCA_949498175.1). GTDB lineage: Bacteria > Pseudomonadota > Alphaproteobacteria > RS24 > RS24 > UBA8337. Next base: position 5,253 of record CATDDF010000047.1, read on the forward strand.
GCGGCGCTCGGCAATATGGGCGATGATGATTGGCGCTGGCATATGTATGACACGGTCAAAGGCTCTGACTGGCTCGGCGACCAAGATGCGATTGAATATTTGTGCCGCAATGCGCCGGAAGCGGTTTACGAGTTGGAGCATTTCGGCGTGCCGTTTTCGCGCACTGAAGAAGGCAAGATTTACCAGCGCCCGTTTGGCGGCATGACGACCAATTTCGGCGAAGGCATTGCGCAGCGCACTTGCGCCGCGGCCGACCGCACCGGCCATGCCATTTTGCATACGCTTTACGGCCAATCCTTGCGCCATGAAACGGAATTTTTCATCGAATATTTCGCGCTTGATTTGATGATGGAAGACGGCCGTTGTGTCGGTGTCACGGCGCTCGATATGGCGACCGGCGAGCTGCATCGCTTTCAGGCCAAGCAAGTGATTTTGGCGACCGGCGGCTATGGCCGTGCCTATTTCTCGGCCACTTCGGCGCATACTTGCACAGGCGACGGCTCGGCCATGGTCATTCGTGCCGGCCTGCCTTTGCAGGATATGGAATTTGTGCAGTTTCACCCGACCGGTATTTATGGTGCCGGTTGTCTGATTACCGAAGGCTCGCGCGGCGAGGGCGGTATTCTCATCAATTCGGAAGGCGAGCGCTTTATGGAACGCTATGCGCCGTCCGCCAAAGATTTGGCGTCGCGCGATGTGGTGTCGCGCTCCATGACCATTGAAATTCGCGAAGGGCGCGGTGTCGGGCCGAATAATGACCATATTTATCTGCATCTCGACCATTTGGACCCGGACGTATTGGCCGAGCGCTTGCCCGGTATTTCCGAAAGCGCGCGTATTTTTGCCGGTGTCGATGTCACCAAAGAGCCGATTCCGGTGCTGCCGACCGTGCATTATAATATGGGCGGCATTCCGACCAATTATCACGGTGAAGTATTGAACCCGAGCGCGAACGACCCGGAACGCATTGTGCCCGGCTTGATGGCGATCGGTGAAGCGGCTTGCGTCTCGGTGCATGGGGCCAATCGTTTGGGCTCCAATTCGCTGATTGATTTGGTGGTGTTTGGCCGCGCTTCCGCCATTCGCACGGCTGAAATTGTCGACCCCGATGAGGGCTTTGCACCTTTGGCCGCCAATGCCGGTGACGATGCGATTGAGCGTTTGGAGCGTTTTCGCTATGCCAATGGTTCGACGCCGACGGCGGAGTTACGGCTGGAAATGCAAAAAGCCATGCAAGAAAATTGTGCCGTTTTCCGCACCGGCGATGTGCTGGAAGAAGGCTGTCAACGCATGCAAAAAGTGGTCAATGCAATGGATGATATCGGCATTGCCGACCGCTCAATGATTTGGAATTCCGACCTTGTTGAAACTTTGGAATTTGACAATCTCATTGTGCAGGCCATTGCGACAGTGGAAGGAGCCAATGCGCGCAAAGAAAGCCGTGGCGGCCATGCGCGCGAAGATTATCCCGATCGCGATGATGAAAATTGGATGAAACACACGCTCGCCTATGTCGATGCCAAAGGCAAAGCCGATATTGATTATCGCGGCGTGCATAATTTCACCCTGACCAATGAGGTCAGCTATATTGAGCCTAAGGCTCGCGTATATTAGGGGGCGATAATGGTTGAGATTGCACTTCCGGCCAATTCGAAAATCGGTAAAGGGGTGGCGCATCCGGC
>CATDDF010000048.1 GCA_949498175.1 Alphaproteobacteria bacterium
ATTTGCGTATCCTGCAGAAAAATTTGTCCTTGCGCATTGATGGAAATGGCGAGCGGTTCTTCGTCACCGCGCAGCGCTTGTGCGCCCGTTTTCGGTAAATTGACCGGCACACCGACCGTCAAAAGCGGCGCGGCCACCATGAAAACAATGAGCAAAACCAGCATCACATCCACCATCGGCGTAACATTAATCTCCGACATGGGCTGATAATGGCGACGGCGACGCGACGCGTTTGAGGGGGGTGAGGAAAAAGCCAAACCGTTCAGCCTTTGGCTTGCGCACTGTTTTGGCGCGCCATCAGATTGACGAAATCATCGGCAAAATGGTCAAGCCGCGAGGCAAAACGCTGCACTGAAGCGGCGCACGCATTATAGGCAACAACCGCCGGAATGGCGGCCAACAGCCCCAGACCGGTCGCAAATAAGGCTTCGGCAATACCGGGCGCGACGACCGCCAGATTGGTATCACGGCTCATGGCAATCGCCTGAAAACTGTTCATAATGCCCCAAACCGTGCCGAACAGGCCGACAAAGGGGGCGACCGCACCGACCGTTGCCAAAAAGAGGAGGCGGTTTTCCAACGCTTCCATCTCGCGCGCCACTGCATTGGTCAGCGCGCGCTCAATGGATGGAATTATCGCTGACGCATCGGTTTTTCGCCGATTGCCGTCATGGCGCACCCATTCGCGCATCGCCGCATTGAAAACACGCACGGAAGGGCTGGCTTCGCCCGAGGCCAGTTGGCGATAAATATTTTGCAAGGTCTCGCCCGACCAAAACAATGCCTCGAATTCCTCAGCCTGCTGGCGCACACGGCGATAGGTCATGATTTTTTCTATGATGATTGACCAACTTAAAACCGAAGCGACAATCAAGCCAATCATTACCAGCTTGACGACAATATCGGCGCGTATGAACAAGGCCCAAAGCGAAAAATCGGTGGTGGCAAGCTGCGCTGCCTGATCAATGGTTACAGTATCCATGAAAAGCTCTCACTATTTGTATTTTTCTATGGCGCAAATGTGACCAAACTTTGTCACTTTCCAGCCTTATCGGCCAGAAAAGATGCGCCCAGATATGGGGTAATTTGTGCCGCTATGTCTTTCGGCATACGTCGTGGGCGGCCCTGCAAATCCACCACGGCCGCCAGCACATGGGCTTGCCACAAGGTTTCCCCATTGCGCGAAATGCGTTGCTCGGCCGTCAGCCGCGCGCCGCGACATTCTGTGAAAACGGTTTCGACCAACAACATATCTTCGACGCGCCCTGGGCTCAGAAAATCCATTTCCATATGTCCGACAACAAAGGCCAGCTGCGGCTCAAATGCGAGCAATTGCTGATGCGTTACACCAACCAAGTTAATGAAATTTGAACGCCCACGCTCGGCAAATTTCAGATAATTGGCATGGTAAACAAAACCCGAAAAATCAGTATCTTCATAGTGAACCGGCACATGCAGCACATGGCGTGTGCCTTTTGTGTCTTTTTCAAATGCCCCGCGTGATTGTTTTATGTCCATAAGTTGTGTCCACGCTCTCGCTAATGTCAAAAATCTGAAATGATCGATTGTCACTATAAATGCATGAAACCGCGATTCGTGTGTTTTCTTTTGACAGCTTTATGCTAGCCTTTGCAAAATTAAAGTCTTGGAAGTTGCGTTATGAATAAAATTCGTCTTGTGATAATTGCCTTCGCCTTAACCGGAGTGGCCGGTTGTTCGTCCCTTTCCGACAGGTTTTCGAGCACCAGAGATAAAGTCGTTTCCACGGCCACCGAAACCGGCAAAAAAGTCAGCAAGACGGCCGGTGTTGCGAGCGGCGGATTGATCGGCGAAGACGAATATGAAAAAGCCATCGGCAAAGCGCGCCGCCGTTTTAAAGAGATTCCGGAAGCGCAAATATGCTGGCAAGCGACGCAGGAAATTTCGCAAAGCTGGGAATTGTTTAAAGCCAATAAGCGCTTTATTCGCAAAAACCGATTCAACAATACCGGTGTAAAGCTGTTTAAGGCGTTTACCTCAAACCTCTATAAAACCGTCGATAACGCCCTGCCGCTGCCGCTGCCAAGCTTGCCGGAAGACCGTATGGAATATGCCGCCAAACAGGTCGAGTTTAACCGTGAGAATATGGAAGACTGGGCGAATATTTACACCGCACTCTGCGCTAAAAAATAGCCCGCTGAAGGCTCATTCTTCGAACAAATCAGCTTCCGCCTGACGCGCTGTTTTCGGCACATCAAGACCCAAATGTTCAAAAGCCGCCGGCATTAACATACGTCCGCGCGGTGTTCGATTGACAAAACCCAATTGAATGAGAAACGGCTCGACAATATCTTCCAGCGCATCACGTGGCTCACCCAAAGCGGCGGCCAATGTTTCAATACCAACCGGCCCGCCGATAAATTTCTCAGCCGCCACCGTCAGATAGCGCCGGTCGAGGCCATCAAGACCGCGTTTATCGACTTCCAAACGCTGCAATGCCCCATCGGCCAGCTTAGCGGTGATGCGGTCAGCCCCCTCGACATTGGCAAAATCGCGCACACGACGCAGCAAACGACCGGCAACACGCGGTGTGCCGCGTGCCCGCGAGGCAATTTCCTGCGCCCCATCGTCGCTCATTTCCAACCCCATCAGTGCCGCATTGCGGCGAATGATAAACTCCAATTCCTCATGCGTATAAAAGCCGAGATAAATCGGAATGCCGAAACGGTCGCGCAAGGGGGTTGTCAGCAGACCGGAACGCGTGGTCGCGCCGACCAGAGTAAAGGGTGGTAAGTCGATTTTCACCGAGCGCGCCGCCGGCCCATCGCCAATGATCAAATCCAGCTCAAAATCTTCCATCGCCGGATAAAGCACTTCTTCAACCGCCGGACTTAAGCGGTGAATCTCATCAATAAACAACACATCATGCGGTTCAAGATTGGTCAAAAGCGCCGCCAAATCACCGGCTTTGGTAATTACGGGTCCTGAGGTCGAGCGGAAACCTGTGCCCAATTCGCGGGCCACAATTTGCGCCAATGTGGTTTTGCCGAGCCCCGGCGGTCCGGCCAGCAAAACATGGTCGAGCGCATCGCCGCGCTTTTTCGCCGCTTTGATAAATATGGCGAGATTCTCGCGACCCTTTTGCTGGCCAACGAAATCTTCCAGCGTTTTCGGGCGCATGGCGGCATCGGCATCTTCCGATTGCACATTTTGGTCAATCAATCGCTCGCTCATCACACCATCTCTTTCAAGGCTTGTTTGATCAGTGCTTCAATTGAGCTTGCCTCATCGCCAAGCTTGCCGCGCGCCGCCATAAGCGCCTGATTGGCTTGCACGCGCTGATAGCCGAGATTGGTCAGGGCCGATAAGGCCTCTTCCAAAACTTTGCCGCTCTCGCTGTCAACCGCATGACCGGCGGCAGCGATAAATTGTGCTTCAGGAATTTTATCTTTCAATTCCTGCACGATGCGTTGCGCCACTTTCGGCCCGACACCGGGCGCGCGCGCCACCATGGCCTTATCTTCAGCCGCGACGGCTTGCGTCAAATCATCAGCCGACAATACGCCCTGAATGGCCAAAGCGACTTTCGCACCAACTCCTTGCACACCCATCAGCAGACGAAACCAGCTTCTGTCTTCCTCACTGGCAAAGCCGAACAGGCGCAATTGGTCTTCGCGCACATAAGTTTCAATGGCCAGCGAAACCGCTTCGCCATCGCTCGGCAAATAATCCAACATGCGCGCCGAGCCTTCGACCATATAGCCGACGCCGCCGACATCAATCAGCACCCAGCCATCGCCGCGCCCGTCAACGCGCCCGCGCAAACGGCCAATCATATGACCGCTCCTTTTGTTTCGGCACGCTCAATCGCCGCTTGCATTTTGCCGCCAAAGTCACCGGCATGGGCCAGCGTAATGGCGACAGCCAGCGCGTCAGCCGCATGCTCATTGGCAATCTCGGCCTGCGGTAACATCATTTGCACCATGGTTTTTATCTGATGTTTGTCGGCGTGACCCGACCCGGTGACGCTGCGCTTGATGAAATTGGGCGCATATTCGCTGACGCTAATCTGACGTCGCGCCGGCACTAACAGACAAACGGCGCGCGCTTGTCCAAGTTTCAAAGTCGCAGCCCCGTCACGATTGACAAATGTTTGTTCGACGGCGGCATGGTCAGGCGCATAGCGCTGCACCACTTCATCCAAGCCTTCATCCAATTGCAAAAGCCGTTCAGCAAGAGATAGAGAAGCATCGGAACGCACCGCGCCATTTCCGATATGGGTCAGCTTGCTGCCCTGCATATCGACAATACCCCAACCGGTGAACCGAAGACCCGGGTCCAATCCGATAAGGCGTCTCTTTGCAGCGCTCACATGCTTTCCTTTCTGCCTCAGGCCGAAAGTTGTTGCAGCACCTCTTCCGAAATGTCGAAATTGGCATAGACATTCTGGACATCATCTACATCGTCCAGCGCTTCGACCAGCTTTACTACTTTTTCGGCTGCTTCGCCGTCTACGGCAATATCATTTTGTGCGCGCCAAATAATATCAGCCGCACGCGGCTCGCCCAGACTGTCTTGCAACGCATTGACAAGATTATGCAATTCCTCGACGGCGCAGATAATTTCATGCCCCTCATCAGAACTGTCCACATCTTCCGCACCGGCCTCAATCGCCGCTTCAAACACGGTTTCCGCATCCGCGCGCTCGGCATCAAACTCAATCGCGCCGACGCGGTCAAACATGAAAGACACGGAACCCGTCTCGCCAAGATTGCCGCCATTTTTGGAAAAAGTAGAGCGCACTTCCGCCGCCGTGCGATTGCGATTATCGGTCAGCGTCTCGACAATAATGCCGATACCGGCCGGGCCGAAGCCCTCATAGCGCACTTCCTCATAAACCGTGTCGCCATCATCGGAGCTTTTCTTGATGGCGCGCTCAATATTGTCTTTCGGCATATTTTGTGCGCGCGCCGCCAAAATCGCCGTGCGCAAACGCGGATTGGCATCAGGGTCAGGCAAGCCCATTTTTGCCGCCACCATAATCTCTTTGGTCAGACGCGCAAAAATCTTGGCGCGCTTTTTATCCTGCGCCCCTTTGCGGTGCTGAATGTTTTTGAATTTGGAATGGCCTGCCATGGCACCCTCCGCTGGTTGATTGGAGTTAAGTCTACAGGTTTGGCGCGGCGGAGGAAAGCCTACCACCGGCGCGTATCGGATGAATGGCGACGGCTTTGCCGCTGACATTATCGGTCTCCACCATCACCCCGCATAAAGTCGGCGTGCCTTGTGCCGCCCCGAAACGACCGCCGCGCAATTTGGTGACAAAACGATTGACCGGCTCTTCCTTTTCCATGCCGATGACACTGTCATAATCACCGCACATGCCAGCATCGGTCTGATAGGCCGTGCCATTGGGAAGAATTTGCGCATCTGCTGTCGGCACATGGGTATGCGTGCCGACCACCAGACTGGCGCGGCCATCACAAAAATGTCCCATCGCCATTTTTTCCGAGGTCGCCTCGCAATGCATATCAACAATAATCGCATCGGCTGCTTCGCCCAACGGGCAGGCGGTCAATTCGCGCTCCACCGCCGCAAACGGATCATCAAGCGATTCCATGAAAAGCTGGCCCATCACATTTATGACCAAAACGCGCTTATCTCCGACCTCATACAGGCCGACGCCCTTGCCCGGCGTCTCGGGCGGAAAATTGGCAGGTCGCAAAAGCCGCGGCTCATCGGCGATAAAGCCGCGAATATCTTGCTGGTCCCAAACATGATTGCCGGTCGAGACGACATCGACACCGGCATTGAGAAAACTTTGCGCAATATCCGGCGTGATACCGAAGCCACCGGCCGCGTTCTCGCCATTGACGACGACGAAATCGAGCTCATATTGGGCGCGCATAACCGGCACTTGCCGCAATATGGCTTCGCGCGCAGCGCGACCGACAACATCTCCCAAAAACAACAAGCGCATTAGCTATTTCCCGTCAAAATCATGCCATTGCGTCGGCGTTGCGACGCTGTGCAAGACTTCGTCATGCGGCGCGACAGGGCATTTGTCAACCATTTGCATATCAAATGCCAGACCGATAAAGCGGCAGTTAGTGCCGGCGCGTAATTTGGCCAATGTGCGGTCGTAAAAGCCGCCACCGCGTCCGAGCCGATGGCCAATGCCGTCAAACGCCAAAAGCGGCAGTAAAACAATATCGGGCGTGACTTGCTGCGCCGTGGCGCGCGGCGCGGCAATGCCCATTTCGTCGGGCAAAAGGGGATCCCCTTCGCGATAATGGCGAAATATCATTGCCGCCTCTTCATCGATACAGACCGGCAAACAAATGCCACTGCCCTGTTGGCGTAAAGCTTGCATCAGCGGGCGCGGGTCAATTTCGCCGCCCATCGGCAAATAAGCGGCAATATTCTGTCCGCTCAATTTTTCTGCATGGTCGGTTAAGGCTGCTGCCTCCGCGCCATGCGCATCGGCATGGGCGCGCCGCGCCGTCAGCAAGGATTGCCGCATGGTATTTTTTTCGTCCATTCATCACCCGTAAAAGGTGGAACCGCCACAACCGTTTCCTGCCGGATCCTCGGAGACCTACAAAAGTAGGTGGGCACCGTATGGAGCAGGCCGCAACCCGCCTCAGTGACAGTTCCCTAAAGGACCGTAAGGCCCCGAGCGTTTAGAGCAGTCTTCGCATCGGGCAGTTCCTAGACGCCTTATAGCCGTCAAAGATGAATAATGTCACCCCACTCACGCATTGGCTTCCGCAGTTGGGTCAGGCTCCGGCGGCAAAATCGCCTCAATTTTTTCGGCCGCCGCATTAAGCGCCTCCGACAAAACCTCTTCAATCTCGTTGACGCGGTCGGAGAGCGCCTCGCGCGAGCGACCGGCCTCGGTCATTTCTTGGCGCAGCGCCTGTAACTCGCGCTTCAAATCGCGCACGTCATTGCTCAGCACCAAACCGGCCAAGACCAACAAATGGCTGTCACCGGCTTTTTCATTGCCTTTTTTAATGGCGGCCACGCGCGCCGCCAAATCTTCGGCCAGCTGCGCGACTTGCGCCTCCTCGCCATCGCGACATACGACTTGAAACGGCCGTGAATTGACGGATACGGTTATTTCGGCCATTTACACCTCTCCCAGCACATCATCA
>CATDDF010000049.1 GCA_949498175.1 Alphaproteobacteria bacterium
CCAAAAGTTTATATGCCAGATAATTTCGGCAACAGAGACGGAAATATATTTTCACTAACATCATTAAATAATGATACGTTTTTGTCTTTGAAACGCTCGCAGGCTGCCGCATAAAGCTTTGGCTCAGGTTCCAGGGAATATACGTGAGGAAACAAACCACTAAGGAAACTGGTTGTTGTACCTAAATATGTGCCAGTCTCAACCCAAGCAGCATCTTTAATTCCATACTTCAGAAAAACATTTTGTTTTACAATTTGGGGACTATTGTCTGAAAAATTTCGCTTCCTCCACTCTGACATACTTTTTTGTGTTTTAATAAAATCTACAACAGCTTGTGGTAGCAAATTCTTTAATTTCTTTTTCATTTTTTCACCCTCCCTTCACCAAAGTGCTGTTTCTTAAACGCCAAATCTTAGTCTCTGAGTTGCTTCGAGTTTCAGTAGTCACTCGTTTATGCAACATTTTGTGTAACTGTATGAAAAAAGACTAAAGAAACCAACGATTGCTCGCCGAGCGTAAAAAATGTGTAAGTAATAAATCAAATTAAATCAATTAATAACAATTATTTAACTACTCCCACTCAATCGTGCCGGGCGGTTTTGAGGTGATATCATAGACCACACGATTAATGCCGCGCACTTCATTGATGATGCGGGTCGACACGCGGCTCAAAAACTCATGGCTGAACGGGTAATAATCGGCCGTCATGCCATCGGTTGAGGTGACGGCACGCAGACCACAAACATAATCATAGGTGCGGCTGTCGCCCATCACGCCGACCGTACGCACCGGCAACAGCACCGCAAAGGCCTGCCAAATTTCATCATACAGCCCGTGATTGCGTATCTCATCGAGATACACTGTGTCGGCCTTGCGCAGAATATCCAGCTTCTCGCCGGTAATTTCGCCCGGAATACGAATGGCCAGCCCCGGCCCGGGGAACGGATGCCGCCCGACAAAGGCTTCGGGCAGACCAAGCTCCTGGCCCAGCGCGCGCACTTCATCTTTGAACAATTCCCGAACCGGCTCAACCAATTGCATATTCATCCGCTCGGGCAGACCGCCGACATTATGGTGGCTTTTAATGGTGACACTGGGGCCACCGGTGAAGGACACGCTTTCAATCACATCGGGGTAAAGCGTGCCTTGTGCAAGAAAATCCGCCCCGCCAACCGCATTGGCTTCTTCTTCAAACACGTCAATAAACGTGCCACCGATAATTTTGCGCTTTTGCTCCGGGTCGCTCACGCCATTGAGCTTACCGAGAAACAACTCAGAGGCATCTTTATGCACCAGCTTAATGTTGAAATGGTCTCGGAACAGCCCGACCACTTGTTCGCTTTCACCGGCCCGCATCATGCCGGTATCGACATAAACGCAGGTCAGTTGCTCGCCAATTGCTTCATGCAACAGCACCGCCACCACCGAGCTGTCAACGCCGCCGGACAGGCCGCAAATCACGCGCCCCTCGCCGACTTGTGCGCGAATATCGGCAATCGCCTTGTCGCGAAACGCCGCCATGCTCCAATCGCCTTTACAACCGGCAATGGCATGGGTGAAGTTTTCGAGCATTTTCGCACCATCGGGCGTATGCACAACTTCCGGGTGAAACTGCACGCCGTAAATCTTGCGGGCCTCATCGGCAATCGCCGCATAGGGCGCATTTTCTGATGTGCCGATAACGCTAAAGCCGTCGGGCAATTGATTGACGCGGTCGCCATGGCTCATCCAAACTTGGATTTCATTACCGTCAATGCCGTCAAATAGCGGCGACGCGCCGGTGATATCCAGCATGGCGCGTCCGAACTCGCGCTCGTCTGATTGCTCAACCGAACCGCCAAGCTGCGCGCATAAGGTTTGCTGGCCATAGCAAATGCCGAGAATGGGCAGGCCCGAACCAAGAATATTATCAGGCGCGCGTGGCGTATCGATATCGGCAACCGAGTTCGGGCCGCCCGATAAAATCACCGCTTTCGGCTGCATGTCCTCAAAGGCTTTTTCGGCACTGTTGAACGGCACAATCTCGCAATATACGCCGCTTTCACGGACGCGCCGCGCAATCAGCTGCGTCACTTGCGAGCCGAAATCGACGATCAATATGCGATCCATAGGGTCAGTCCTTTTGCGTGTCGCGCGCTTTGTCTATTAATTGCGCCAATTCATCTGCCGCCACGCATGGCGCGTCGCAAATGGTCCGAAGCCGGTTGAGCGCGGTTTCCGCTTCTTCAATCTGGCCGAGATCGGCCGCATATTCGCCCTGCAAGCGCAAGCCTTCCAAATCACCCGGTTCGATTTCCAAACCGACCGATATGAGGCGCAGCCCCTCATCCTTATTGCCGAGCGCGGTTTGTGCCTTGCCTTTAAGCAAAAATGCCCGCGCATTGCCCGGATCCGCCGTCAAAGCGAGGTTCAAAATATTGTCTGCCGATTCAGCTTTTTGCTGCAACAGCTCTTGTTCAGCATCGGTGACCAAACGCGCCGACAGGTCGCGATATTTATCGGAAATGGCGAGCGCCGGACTTGCCAGCAAACCGGCAAAAGCAAGGCTCAGAAAACCGAAACGAATAGAATTAAACATGCATCTGTCTCGCAACTTTAAGCGCTAAAATCAAGCCCCGTCACCGGCGGCGCGCCGTTGCAGCATCGCGATATAAAGCCCGTCCGTGTCTCCATTGCACGGATGCAGCATATGTCGCGCTTGAAGACCTGTCGGGCCGTCGGTCTCCATTGGTTCAAAAGCTTGATTTTCTTCAAGAAATCCATCTATCTGCCGATCATTTTCAGAACTCAGCAATGAACAGGTGATATAGGCAAGCCGCCCTTCAGGACGCAACAAAAGCGCCGCTTGACGCATAATTTGCGCCTGTAGATTATGTAAATCGGCCAGCCCCTCAGCAGTGAGTCGCCATTTGGTTTCAGGCGCGCGCCGCCAGCGTCCGGTGCCACTACACGGCACATCGACCACCACCAAATCGCATTGCCCCTCAAATTCTCGCAAACCTTGCGCCATCATCGTTTCAATTATCTCGACACCGGCACGCATGGCGCGTTCAGGCAAATGCTTCATACGCGTGTCAATCGTGTCATGCACCAGCAAGCGCCCCTTATTTTGCATTTGTGCCGCCAGCGCCAGAGCCTTGCCACCGGCACCGGCGCAGAAATCCATCACCGTTTCAAATGGCTGCGCTGCGCATATTTGCGCCACCGCTTGTGCGCCCGCATCTTGCACCTCAACCAGCCCGTCCTTATAGGCTCGGCTCATCGTGA
>CATDDF010000050.1 GCA_949498175.1 Alphaproteobacteria bacterium
ATGAGACAGAGGCTTTGGAAGCGGAGATTGACAATGACAAGCAGACATATTTCGACAATTTAGACCGCAAAATCACAATACTTAAAGAGCAGGCGAAAATTGCCCGCGCATTAAATTTAGCCACACCCAGCCAAAACATGACCATTAATGCCACCGCCTCTTCCGGAGCAGGAAATTTTCAGCCGGCCAAGGAGAGCTCGTTCACGCTTGGCTATAAAGCTCTGGAAGAAGAAGCCCGTCTTTTGGAGCAACGCAAAAAAAGTGATTGGAAGGTCTTCTCACCGGGCTATGCTGAAAAAGCGGCTCAATTGCGCAAGCTGAAAAATGACAAACGTCTTCAACGCGTTGAAACCGGACTTGCCTTATCGCCGCTCAGCCGGCCGGAAACTTTCACCCCGGCCATTTTTGATACGGAAAACATTTTGGTCGAACCTGCCTCAAATAAGCCACTCATTCTTATTTTGGTCGCCCTGCTGACGGGCATTTTGGCGAGCGTTTTTGTGCTGTTTCGCCATTACACCGCAGCCCGGAGCGCCGTTTTGGACTAATGCATAATGTTGGCGCTCATCTACATATCCATTGTCGCCACATTATTGGCTACCGTGCTGGTGATTGCGCTGAGACCTTTGGCCATTCGCCTGCAATTAGTCGACAAACCCGATGCGCGCAAGACCCATAAGGGTGACGTGCCGCTTCTCGGTGGGCCGGTCATCTGGCTGGTTATCGTAACCGGCATTATATTGCTTATTCCAAACCCGCCATGGAGCATTGTTTTGGCAGCCACCATGCTGGTTATTTTGGGCATGGTCGATGACCGTCAACCGGTTTCAGCACGCCTCAAATTAATGTTTCATCTGGCTGCAGCGACCATTGTCGTGATGGGAGAAAAACTGGGCATTTCTGACATCGGCATTTTTCACGAGCTCTTTAACGTCTCGGCATTAGGAAATTTACACGCTGTGCTGGCGGTCATCGCCATTGCAACAGCAATTAATGCGTTCAACTTTATTGACGGCATTGACGGCCTGTCAGCCAGCATGGCGCTTTTGGCACTGACGCACACAAATCTGGCATTTAATTTGATTCACGGTTCAACGCCGCCCGATTATGCATTTTTCGCGGTTTTAATGTCGGGCGCGCTGGCCGGTTTTTTATTGTTCAATTTACAAGTGTTCAACGGCCGCAAAATATTCCTCGGCGATAGCGGTTCCATGCTCATCGGCCTATTGGTTGCCGTGGCGCTTATTGGTGCCAGCCAAGCAACCGGCCGACTTGGCGGAAACCCGACCATTCCGGCCAGCCTGTGCCTCTGGCTGATTGCCATTCCGCTGACCGATATGATGAGCATTATCATTCGCCGTCTGGCCGGCGGACGCTCACCCATGGCACCGGACCGCACCCACATACATCACAAAATCATGGAAGCCGGGTTTTCGGCGCGGCGCACTTTGCTGATCATGATTTTATCCTCGGTCGGCGCATTTTGGCTTGGCTTTGGCCTCATGCTTGAATTTGGTGAGGCGGCCAGCATTATCGGCTTTGTGGTTTTCGTGCCGTCTTATTATTATGCCGTGCAACGCATTGGTGTGCTTGTCGCATATCTTCGATAAAACCCGCTTGCAACATGCGGGCTGGTCAGTGCAGCCCAAACCCCTCTATTATTCACCCATGAGAATGAGTTTAGGTTTTACCGGCCTCATCGCCTTGTTTGCCCTCGCGGCACCTCACGCGGTGGCTGAGCCCGCTTCGCTTGATGCGGCCGAAATTTACCTTG
>CATDDF010000051.1 GCA_949498175.1 Alphaproteobacteria bacterium
CTCCGAAAATTGGCTTGATTGGGAAAGGTGTTAGCAGAAAGCCTGGTTTAACAAAAGCCGGAAGCTTTCAAATAATCATGCGCCTGCATGACGCTTTGTAACTTGTCCTCAAAGGAACGATCTCCGCCATTGGCATCAGGGTGATACTGTTTGACCAATATTTTAAACTTTTTGCGCACATCATCGGCGCTTGCATTATCGGGCAAATCCATCACATCTAACGCGCGTTTTTGACCGGCGGTGGCTTTCGAGCCACCAGCGGCCGGGCTGGCTTCGGTGAAACCGGCTTCGCCCATAATTTCCAGAGGGTCTTGAAACTGCCAATCTTCAACCTTGCTGCCGCGCGCGCGCCGTGTGCCCATGGACCAAGTCGGGCGGTGGCCGGTCTGCGCGGCGCGGCGAAAACTTTCGGCTTCTTCCTGGCTCATGCCCTCGAAATAATTATAGCTGCGATTATATTCGCGCACATGCTCATAGCAAAAATGCCGTTTTTCCTTTGTCTGCGGACCGGCCGGCGCGGGATAATCACCTGCTTTCAGGCAATCGGGCCAGTCACAGCGCGATCCATCCTCAACCATTTGCGCGCGTTTTTCTTCGCGCCCTTGATGGCGTGAGGCGCGGATCATATCAAAATATTTTGAGTTCAAATTCATGAACCAGCCTGTTTTGTCTGCCGCAGCAGATGGGTTAAAAAATCAACGACCATTTCGGGGTTACGACACTCGCCTCACTTGCATGAAAGCGATATATGTCATATGGCCGCAAACGCAAATCATGCCCCGACCCGTAAGGTTTACGAAAGTCGTATCGGAGACACCATGACGCAAGTTTATCAAATTATAGAACAAAAATTGCGCGATACCTATACACCGCAGCATTTGCACATTAGCGATGAATCGCATTTGCATGCGGGTCACGCTGGGGCGCGGCGCGAGGGGGAAACCCATTTCCGCGTGCATATGGTGGCCGCCATGTTTGACGGCATGAGCCGAGTTGACCGCCAGCGTCATGTGCTTGACTGTCTGGCCGTTGAATTGCAAGGGCCGGTGCATGCATTGGCCTTGAAATTGCAAAGCCCAAAAGAAGCGGAAAAAAACTAAGCCAGTTCGGAAATCCGCACTTGCATAATGCGATTGCGCTGACGCCCCATAATGCGAAAGCGCAGGCCGTGAAATTCAAAAACCTGACCGATATCGGGGATCACGCGCGCTTCGTGAATAATCAATCCGGCGACCGAGCTGGCTTCATCATCGGGCAGGGTCCAGCCCATTTCGCGATTGAGGTCGCGCAAGGATAATGCGCCGGAGACTTCCAATGTGCCGTCAGGGCGGCGGCGCAGCATATTGTCGGGGCGGTCATGCTCATCATCAATCGAGCCGACAATTTCCTCCAAAATATCTTCCATCGTCACCAGCCCCATCAGTGCGCCATATTCGTCAACGACAAGGGCAAAATGCGCTTTGCGTTCGCGAAACGCATTCAACTGCTCTGACAGAGATGTTGTTTCAGGCACAAACCAGGGCGGGCTGGCGATATTTTCAATATTCAATCCTGTCGCGCCGACCGGACTGTTTGCCAAAGCGCGCAGCAAATCTTTGGCGTGTAATACGCCGATAATGTTTTCCGGTTCCTTGCGCCAGAGCGGAATGCGCGTATAGGGGCTGTCGAGCACGGCGGCGACAATCTCATCAGACGGCAAATCGCCGTCCAAAGTCAAAATCGCCGAGCGGTGAATCATAATTTCTTCCAAAGTGGTATCGCCCAAATCGAGAATACCGCCCAGCATATCGCGGTCGCCCTTATGCACAGCGCCTTCTTGGTGATGCAAATCAATGGCACCGCGAATTTCCTCATGCGCCGGTACCAGCGATATGTCGGCGCTTTTGGCCAGTCTGGTCAGGCGCAAAATCGTGCCTGAAAAGAAGCTCAGAACCCGAGTAACGGGTGCCAGCACCACCAGCAAAACACGCAGCGGGCCGGCGGCGCGCAGCGCTGTTATATCGGGGGCGAGAATGGCATAGGTTTTCGGCAACACTTCGGCAAACACCACCACCATAACGGTCATCACCAAAGTGGCATAAACCACGCCGTTCTCGCCAAAGGCTTCCAAAAACAGCCGTGTCGCCAAAGCCGAGGCGAGAATATTGACGAGATTATTGCCCAGCAAAATGGCCGATAAAAGCCGCTCTTTTTGTTCGAGCAGAAAAATCACCCAACGCGCGCGGCGTTGGCCTTCTTGCTGCAAGCGCAAAATCCGCGCCTTACTGGTCGCCGTCAAAGCAGTTTCCGAGCCTGACAGGAACGCTGAGATTATCAGCAACAGGAAAATCAGACCGGCCGTCCATAACAATCCGGCAGAAAGGGTCATGCGGCGTCGGCTCCTTCGGTCACTAAAAAGTCACGCAATTCGGTTTCGCTGACATTGTCTGCGATAAATGTGTCGCCCAAGCCATTGGCCAAAATAAAGCGCATTTGCCCGTTTTGCACTTTTTTGTCTTGGCGCATCGCTTCAATCAGCGAATCGGCGGCAAATTTGCCATTGCCGATAGCAGTCATTTTTTGCGGCAGATGGCTGGCACCAATATGTGCTTTCAAACGCGCCGCGTCATCGGCCGGACAATGGCCGCGCGCGGCAGAGAAATTAAAGGCCAGCACCATGCCATATGCGACCGCCTCGCCATGCAATAGCGTGTTGTCATAGCCGGTCAGCGCCTCAAAAGCATGGCCGAATGTATGACCCAAATTCAACAGGGCACGTTCGCCCGTCTCGCGCTCATCACGTGCCACAATCGCCGCTTTGGCGCGGCAACTGCGCGCCACCGCTTCGGCCACAATCGCCTCGTCAAGGGCCAGCACTTTTGCGCCGTTTTCTTCCAGCCAAGCAAAAAACGCTTTATCGCCAAGCGCGCCATATTTGACAATTTCGGCGTATCCCGCGCCCACTTCGCGCGGCGGTAGGGTTTTCAGCACATCCATATCCGCCAGCACCAAATCGGGTTGATGAAATGCGCCGATGAGGTTTTTGCCGCTTTCAGTATTAATCGCGGTTTTGCCGCCAATTGAACTGTCAACTTGCGCCAAAAGGGTGGTCGGAATTTGAATGAAGCGCGTGCCGCGGCGTAAAATGGCGGCGGCAAAGCCGGTCAAATCGCCGATCACCCCGCCGCCCAAAGCAATAATGCAATCATTGCGTTCGATTTTCTGCGCCAATAGCCAATCGCATAAATCGGCCAATTGCCCGAAATTCTTACTGGCTTCGCCGGACGGCACCAAATAGCTGTCATGGGCAATGCCGGCATCGTTCAAAGCGGCGCGCAAAATCGGCAAATGATTGTCGGCCAAATTGGCATCAGCCACTATGGCCAGCTTGGGGCGCGGCAAGAGCGGGGCAATATGGGTTGCGGCACGCGCCAACACGCCGCTGCCAATGATAATCTCATAGGCGCGGTCACCAAGCTCCACCCTCACATTATGTTGGTCGCTCATAATCTGGCTTTAGAGAAATGGCGCGCTTTTGTCCAGTCACGCCGCATAATGGCTGTCAATCGCCTGAATGAGTTTTTCGACCGCTTGCTCATGCGAGCCGCCGCCGACATCGATTTTCAACGCGGCATGGCTGTATATCGGTGCTCTTATCTGCATAAGCTCGACCAGTTTTGCTTCGACATTTTGCCCTTTCAGCAAGGGTCGTTTATCGGGCTTTTTCTTGACGCGGCGCACCAACTCGTCCACCGGCACATCAAGCCATACGGATAGCGCTTTTTCCTGCACTAAAGCGCGCGTCTCATCATTCATGAAAGCGCCGCCGCCCAATGCCAAAACTATAGGTAGGTCGTCCAAAAGCCGTTTGATAACACGGCGCTCGCCATCGCGAAATGCCGCTTCGCCATGCCGATCGAAAATTTCGGCAATAGTCATGGCGGCGGCTTTTTCAATTTCGCTATCGGCATCGACAAAGGGCAGGTGCAGGGCTTCGGCAAGACGCAGGCCGAGGCTGGATTTCCCAGCTCCCATCATGCCGATAAGCACAATCGGGCGGGCGCAAATTGCCTCGTGATTTTTGACCTCGATCATATGTCTGCCTTTTCGGTTCTCATCTCATCTTTGCCCCTACAAGTTAGGGGCAATTGCTGCTAAAAGCGAAGTCAGAAAACTAAGTGAGAA
>CATDDF010000052.1 GCA_949498175.1 Alphaproteobacteria bacterium
GCGACGGGGCGCGTCGCGTGCGCATTGATGGGGCCAATGGCAAAATGGACGATATCGCCCATATGCTGCCGCAGCTATGGCTGACCCCGGCCATGGACCGCCTGTTTGTTGACGGTGCCGGCGGGCGGCGCAAATTTCTCGATCGTTTTGCCCAAAGCCTTGATGGCGGCCTGAGCAAAGCGCTGAGCGCCTATGAAAAAGCCATGCGCGAGCGCAATCGCCTCTTGCAGGATAATGGCGGCGCGCGCCACGGTTGGCTTGACGGTTTGGAAGAAGCCATGGCGCTTAATGGTGTGGCCATTGCGGCGGCGCGGCTGACCGCTTTGGACGCGCTCGCGGGTGGCTTGGCAGCGATTCCCGAAGCAGCTTTTCCCCGCGCTGAGATTGCCTTATCGGGCACATTGGAAGCGGCTTTACGGCAACAATCGGCGCTTGAGGTAGAAGACTGGTTTCGCGCTCATTTGTGCGACACGCGTGCGCTTGATGGTGCGGCGGGGCGTTGTTTGGAAGGCCCGCATCGCAGCGATTTACAGGTTCATTATGCTGCCAAAAATATGCCCGCTGCCGATTGCTCCACCGGTGAGCAAAAGGCGCTTTTGGTCGGGTTGATTTTGGCGCAAGCCCATTGCGTGGCGACGCAGCGCAATGCCGTGCCGCTCTTGCTGCTTGACGAAGTGGCCGCCCATCTCGATGCAAAACGGCGCGCCGCTTTGGCGGAGATTTTACACGCTTTGGGTGGGCAAAGCTGGATTACCGGCACGGATGAACAATCTTTTGACGGCTTTGGGGCGGTGTTTGGAGATGATTTTGACGCCCTGCATATGGCGGCTCAATAGGAAATGTGATGGCGGCGCTAGGCCGCCGGCGGGAGAATGACATGAGCGATACACCGGAAAATAATGAGACGGGCGACCCGCAAGACGGCGATTATGGTGCTTCTTCCATTAAGGTCCTGAAAGGGCTGGAAGCGGTGCGCAAGCGCCCGGGCATGTATATTGGCGATACGGATGACGGCACCGGCCTGCACCATATGGTCTATGAGGTGGTCGATAATTCCATTGATGAGGCTTTGGCCGGTCATTGCGATGAGGTTTCGGTGCGCCTCAATGCCGATGGCTCGGTGACGGTGTCGGATAATGGCCGTGGCATTCCGACCGAAATGCACCCGGAAGAAGGCATTTCCGCCGCGCAAGTGATTATGACGCAATTGCACGCCGGCGGTAAGTTTGATTCCAATAGTTATAAAGTCTCGGGCGGCTTGCACGGGGTTGGCATTTCCGTCGTCAATGCACTGTCCGATTGGCTGCAACTGACCATTCGCCGCGATGGCAAATTGCACGAAATGCGCTTTGCGCATGGCGAGGCGGAAGCCGATTTGGCGGTCATTGGCGAGGCCGAGACGACCGGCACGGAAGTCACCTTTCACCCGTCTGACGCCACTTTCACCATGACCGAGTTCAGTTTTGATACGCTGGAGCACCGCTTGCGCGAATTGGCATTTTTGAACAGCGGTGTCGGTATTGTTTTGGAAGATATGCGCCATGCCGAGCCGCGCCGCGTTGAGTTGAAATTTGACGGCGGGCTGGAAGCCTTTGCCCGTTATCTTGACCGCAATAAAACAACCTTGATAGACACCCCCATCACATTGCAATCGGAGGCTGATGATATTGGCGTTGAGCTGGCGCTGTGGTGGAATGACAGCTATCACGAGACGGTATTGTGCTTCACCAATAATATTCCCCAGCGCGATGGCGGCACGCATTTGGCCGGTTTTCGCGGCGCGCTGACCCGCACAGCCAATAATTATGCCAATCAATCGGGCATTGCCAAAAAGGAGAAAGTCTCATTGAGCGGCGATGATTGCCGCGAAGGGCTGACCGCGGTTTTGTCGGTCAAAGTGCCGGATCCGAAATTTTCCAGCCAAACCAAAGACAAGCTGGTTTCCTCGGAAGTGCGACCGGTGGTCGAGAGCGTGGTCAATGATGTTTTGAATAATTGGTTTGAAGAGCACCCCAATGAAGCGAAAATCATCATTAATAAGGTGGTCGAAGCTGCCGCCGCCCGCGAAGCGGCGCGCAAAGCGCGTGAATTGACCAGGCGCAAAGGCGCGCTCGATGTCTCCAGCCTGCCCGGCAAGCTCGCCGATTGCCAAGAGCGCGATGCGTCACGCGCGGAACTGTTTTTGGTTGAGGGTGACAGTGCCGGTGGTTCGGCCAAACAGGCGCGCAATCGCGCCAATCAGGCGGTCTTGCCGTTGCGCGGTAAAATCTTGAATGTTGAGCGCGCACGCTTTGACAAAATGCTTTCTTCCAATGAGATTGGCACACTGATTACGGCGCTCGGCACGGGCATTGGCCGCGAGGATTTCGATGTCGAAAAATTGCGCTATCACAAAATCATCATCATGACTGATGCCGATGTCGACGGGGCGCATATTCGCACTTTGCTGTTGACCTTTTTCTATCGCCAAATGCCGGAAATTATCGAGCGCGGCCATCTCTATATTGCGCAACCCCCGCTATATAAAATCCGCCGCCAAAGCGCCGAAAGCTATTTGAAAGATGATGCCGCTTTGGAAGATTATCTGATCGAGGCGGGGCTGGGCGAGGCGGTACTGACTTTGGCGTCGGGCGAACAAAGGAGCGGCCCTGATTTGGCGGCATTGCTGACCCAAGCGCGGCTCATCAAATCCATATTATCCGCCCTGCCGCCCAAATATCCGCAATTCATTATCGAGCAAACCGCCATTGCCGGTGCGCTGACGCCGGATATTTTGTCAAAATCGGAACTGGCCGAACAGAGCGCACAATATATTGCCGCGCGGTTAAATCGCATGGCCGATGAGGTGGAACGCGGTTGGGAAGGTCTGCCATCGGGCGATGGCGGGCTGACTTTTGCCCGCGAATTGCGCGGTGTGCGCGAGGCCTTTAATATTGATGGACCGCTCATTGCTTCAAAAGATGCCCGCGCCCTTGATGAACTGGCCCCGGCGCTGCAAACCGTCTATCTCGACCCCGCCAAGCTGACCATTAAAGACCGCGATATGGCGATTAACACACCCAGCGAATTGCTTGCCGCCGTGCTCGATCAAGGGCGCAATGGCGTGGCTCTGCAACGCTATAAGGGTTTGGGTGAAATGAACC
>CATDDF010000053.1 GCA_949498175.1 Alphaproteobacteria bacterium
CAAGTGCCGATGAAATTGCGTCGCGCAAGGCAGGACAAAAACCGTAAAGAGGGCGAGGCGGCGCTGGCCGGTGGGTTGATGGCTTTGGCACGCGGCGACGCGCATGCGGCCGATATGGCAACCCGTCTAGCGCGCAAAAAAATGCCGCATCAAAGCTTGCCGCTGCTGATGGCGGCCCAAGCCGCCTTATTGGACGGGCGGCGCGATGATGCGGCGGCCAATTATCACGCCATGCTGGGCGACGCGACGCCGGCGCATAATAAGACGCAGCACATATCTCTGGGGCTGGAAGGGCTGTATTATTTGGCGCGCGGGGAAAATAATGTTGAGGCGGCCGGCGCATATGCTTTGCAGGTTTTGGAAGTTGACAGCAAAGCGCTGTGGGCGTTGGACGGGTTGATGACATTGGCGGTGCAAATCGGTGATTGGCCGGCGGCGGAAAAATGGCTGCGCCGATGGGGCCGCGCCGGCAAATCGCGTGGCGAAATCAGACAAAGGCGCGCCATTTTGGCGCTCGCCGAGGCGCAAAGCCTGCTCGGTGAAGACACGCCGGCAGCGCAATTGGCGGCCGTCAAAAAAGCCGAACAGGCGGCCGCATTGGATGCCAAATTACTGCCCGCCACGGCTTTGGCGGCGCGGCTTTTGGCGCGCGGCGGGCATATGCGCCAAGCGCGCAAAATTTTGCAACAGGCCTGGCAAAAGACCCCGCATGCGGTATTGGCCGAGGCTTGGCTCGATTGCCATAGCGACCAACCGGCGGCCGGACGTATGCGCGCGGTCGGACGGTTTATCGGCAAACATAAGGCGCATGAAGAAGCGGCCATTTTGCGCGCCCGCATCGCGCTGGCCGCGCGGCGCTTTCGTCAGGCCGCCAATTTGCTGGCGCCATTGGTTGAACATGACACGCCGCCGCGCCGCATTTGTCTGCTCATGGCCGATATTGAAGAGGGGCTGGAGCACGAAGCGCAAGCGCATGGCTGGCGCGAAAAAGCGCGCCGCGCCGCCGGCGATGCCGGCTGGACCGGCGGCGGCATGCGGCTCGATGAATGGCAGGCCATTTGCCCGGTCACCGGCCGATTGGGCGGTGTCGATTGGGGCGTGCCGCAAAATAGCGCGGCGCTTTTGGCGTTATGAGCGCGACCGTAAAAAGCCGTTTCGCCTATGCCAGCATCGGCCTCGCCATTGTGCATTTTGTCTTGGAGACCGCTTACACAATATTTGTCGGGCAAAGTTTCCTGGGCTATTTGCCCGATTGCATTGCCGATATGCTGTTATTGGTCGGCGCTTATATGCTTTTGAACAACTCACAAGCGACCGGCATTTTATGCGGCGCTTGGGGCTTTACCTTTTGTTTGCATTACCGCACCTGGGCATGGCGCTTTGAAGAGCATATGGCGGGTGCCTTAAATGAAGTGCAAACCGGCATTATGTATGTGCTGGCGTCCACCATGATTGTTTCGCTGTTTTGTTTTGCCGTCAGCCTGGCAATGAATTGGCCGCAACGCGTCAATAGCGACGCTTGAGAAATGGTGCCGCTTGGGTGATTTGAACACCCGACCCCATCATTACGAATGATGTGCTCTACCAACTGAGCTAAAGCGGCGTGCCATTGCGCTGCGTCAAAAGCCAACTTGCTTTACAAAAATCAATGCCGTCTGTCCAGTACCCGCGCCGGTTTCATTGGCTTTTTATTGCCGTTTTGGGGTGTTGCAATTATGCATCATTATTTTTAATCGATTTAAATTATCTTCTTTCGGCAAAATTATTGTTGACGAAGACAAATTTTCTTTTGCATGCTCTTCAGGTTGTAAAGCCGGTTTCGGGAGTTGCGTATGGGAGTGCGCGTGAAACTGGCTTGGAGTGGAGGGCGTTTTGAGGAGGGCTCTATGTATAAAAGTAAATTGCGTTTACTCGGTGTGAGTGCGCTTGTGGGTGCGGGGCTATTGGCTGCCGGCCCAGCCGAAGCTTACAATGTAAGACTTGGCGGAGTAGATATACAAATCGATACGACGGCTTCTGCTGGCGTTTCGGTAAGGGTAGCTGACCGCGATATGGGGACAGGCTACGTTGCTGAGATTAATGGAGGCCCAGCAGGGCGTGGCACGGTTACGCAACCGACTGACGGTTGGGGAGCCGCCAATGACGATATTTCAGTAGGCTGCGGGGGCACCGAAGGGAACCCTAACTCCGTGGCTCATACGTATGGCGTAATTTGCGCATACGACGAAAGCCCCGTAACGGGTTACAATTATGCCGGTTCTCAAAATACTGATAACGGGCGACTGAACTTTGACAGTGGCGATATTATTGGCGGAACTCTAAAGCTCACCAGCGATATTGAGTTCTCGATAAACAATAATTTGAGCGCCTTTGTTCGAATTAACGCTTTCGCCGACCCCGTTCTAGGGGATGACGGTAGTTATGAGCGTGCGGCTGAAGATGAAGATAAGGCAGCGACGAGCGGCGATATCAAAGTCCTCGATGCCTATGTCGATTACGATACCCAAATTCTTGGTAACCCTATGCTAATCCGCGTGGGTCGTCAGGTAATCAACTGGGGTGAGGCAACGTTCTCTTTTGGCGGCAACTCGGTATTTAACCCGCTTGACGTAAACGCGTTTATTCGCCCAGGCTCTGAAATAAAAGAAGCCTTGATACCGAACGGCGCAATTTATGCGAGCCTGGCGCTGCCATATGACTTAACTGTTGAGGCATATGCTGCCCTTGAGCACCGGGGTTTTCAGGTCCCGCGGCCCGGCACGCCATTCTCGTCCTCAGATGTTACACACCAAGGAAAAGGCGGAACCAAAGGCCAAGCTTGGCTTGGTTCAAACCCTTATTCTGGAACTAAATTTAATTGCGACCTAGGCGTTGTTGATGGTGGCACAAATGCTAGTGCTGTGACCCGAATTCTTGCTGCGGCTATTGATGCGGAAAAGGGATATTCAACTGATCCGCAGTTTTGCGATGGTGGCAAGATGGATTGGCGCGAGACAAACAACGACGTAGAGCGAGCAGCGCGAGACGAGGGCTATGACCGTGCAGCTGATGGGGAAGGAGATGAAGGCGGTGACATGGGCCTTGCCGTGCGCTGGTATTCTGAAGCGTTGAATTCGACTGAATTCGGCTTGTTCTACCAGAAGTATGATAGCCGCATTCCCTATGCGCAGTGGATTTCCAATGGCCCAACATTGAGTTTCTCCAACAGCGGAGCTCGGGCGTCCACTACTGGTCGCATCCTGGCAGGCTCTTCTTTCTTGGCGGGGACCGAGGGAGATTATACTGCCTGCGGTGGTGCGCCTGTAAACTATGGCCTCACTGACGTGCTTGTTGCAGATCCCAAAGAGCTGGCGCCTACAATGGCGGCCCTTGACTACGGTGGGGTACCCAATGCTGGCACGACCATTACGGGTGAGCTTGACTTTGCTGAAGCCATGCAAATTGTTTGCCAAGCCTATATGGTCCGTTTTGGAATGGCAACTCCAGGCGCTATTGAGGGCGAGGTAGGTGCTGGCTATGTCGATAACGGAACGGTTACAGGTGCTGGTCCAGCATACGCCTTGGGCAATGGCGAGCTGAACCCCGCTATCGGTCAGGATGTGGACTTGAGCCTCGTGTACCCTGAAGACGTTGAAAGTATCGGCGTTAGCTTCAACACCACTTTACTTGGGTGGGGTTTGCAGGGTGAGATTTCTCACAAGCCAGATTTCCCGCTTTCCATGGATTCAAACGATGCCTTCTTGGGCGCTCTGATTGGTTCTTGCATCTTTGAGCAATTCCCAGTCTATGGCGTAAGTTTGAATGGTTTTGGAAAAACTTTGTCCGCAGACAGAGGGGTCAGCTGTTCCAGCGAACGCCAAGTGATTAACAGCTGGTTTGAGGAGGATATAACGACTTGGACCTTGGGTACAACGGCTACGTTTACAAGATCAAACCCTGTAACCAGTCTCCTTGGGGCTGACTTGCTGGTTCTCTTGACAGAATTTAATGGCGTGTATTTTGAAGCTGAGGGCGACCATGATCAGGCCAGCGAAGGTTCGGGCTTAGGAGCAAGCCAGGTGGATATCACGTCAGCGTCGGCTTGCACCTTTGGCACTGACATTGCTGCCGGCGGCACGTTCTCGATTGATCCGGTTCCAGTTGATCACAAAGACTATATTGGTTGTCGCGCAACCCGCGATGCTTATGAAGGCATTGTCTTGGTGTCGGCGCAATATAATAACGTGTTTGGCACACCAGTATCGGTGTCTCCGCGTTTTGTGCACCGTCGTGGCCTGGCAGGTATCGCACCGCGCCCGGCGGCGAGCTATGTCGAGGATGTTTCAAGCACGAATATCGGCATAACAGCTGAATATCAAGGGCAGTGGCGTGCAGGCCTGAGCTACACAACCTATGGTGGCTCGCGTTTGTACACAAAGAACCTCGATCGTGATTTTGTGTCGATTGATTTATCTTACGCCTTCTAATCAGTGTCTTTCGGGGGCGGTGCGCCGCCTCCGAGAACCAAATTTATTTTCGATGGAGATGAAAATGAAAACCAAAATGTTAACCACGGCATTGACACTGAGCCTCGCGGCAGGTGTCGCCTATGCTGATGTACCGGCCAGTCAGGCGGCGCGTTTGGGCGCCGATTTGACCCCGACCGGTGCTGAAAAAGCCGGTTCGCGTTCAGGCGTTGCTGCCTGGACCGGCCGGGCAATTGACGGTTCAAGCCTGTTGTCGGGCTGGGATGGCGGTGCGCTGCCAAACCCGATGAGCGACAGCGCGCTTTATACCGTTACGGCCTCCAATGCGTCGCAATATGACAGCCAGCTGACGGTCGGCCAAAAAGCCATGCTGGCGACTTATCCGGACACTTATAAGATGAATGTCTATAAGTCGAACCGTACGTGCACTTATCCCGACTTTGTTTACAAAGCGGCCAAGCGCAATGCTACGGTCGGTAAGGTCGTTGACGGCGGTAACGGTATTTCCGAAGCCATTATGGCCGGACCGTTCCCGATCCCGAACTCAGCGCTTGAAATCGTCTGGAATCACACGCTGCGTTATCGCGGCGAGCGCATTGCCCGCGACTTCAACTATGCCGCCCCGACTGTCGGCGGCGACTATGTGCTGACCTATACGCGTGACGAAGTGGTGTTTCCTTATTCCAATGCGCAAAACCAGCGCGCGGAAGATTTGAACAATATTTCGATCTATTTCGTGGCTTACACCTCAGCGCCGGCACGCCGTGCCGGTAATGTGGTGCTGGTGCACGAAACGCTGAATATGGCCAAAGAAGGCCGTAAGGCTTGGACCTATAGCCCGGGCACGCGTCGTGTGCGTCGTGCGCCGAATATTGCCTATGACAATCCGCTCACCAATGGTGACGGTTTGGCGACATCGGACCAATATGACGGCTATAATGGTGCGCCTGACCGCTATGATTGGACGGTTGTCGGCAAGCAGGAAAAACTGTCGATCCAGAACAATTATCAGGTCAATCTGACCCCGTCTTCAGACATGCTGAAGTCCGGTCATGCCAATCAAGACCCGGTGCGCTATGAAATGCGTCGCCAATGGGTTGTCGAAGGCAATCTGAAAGGTTCAGCCCGCCATATTTACGCCAAGCGTGTGCTGCGCATGGATGAAGATAGCGGTCAAATGACGGCCGGTGAGCTGTATGACGGTCGCGGTGAGCTGTGGCGTGTCCAAGAAGTCGGTCAAGCCCCGGATTATCGTCCGGAAGCGCATACTTGTTGGACGACGGGTGGCGAGTGGTCTTACGACCTCTTGGCCGGTCGTTACATCGCCCTGCAGTTGAAGTCCGGTCGTCCGGCCAATGCCGTGACCGGTCTGGAGCGTCTGACGCCTGACTATTACACACCAGCTAACGTCCGTCGTTTGGGTCGTTAATCTTAATCGTGTAAGAAATTTAAGGGCGGGTCTTCGGACCCGCCCTTTTTTATTGCGTCACAGGCCGCTTTATGGCTTTCTGCTAGCGCATTGATTGGGAGATTGTTCATGTCGCTTCACAAAATCTTTTTCGCCGCCCTCTTGCTGGCTTCTACCGGTGCCGCGCAGGCCAAAGTGGCGCCCGAGCAAATGGCGCGGCTGGACCAAGATTTGACGCCATTGGGGTCTGAGCGCGGCGCCAATAAAGACGGATCCATTCCGGCCTGGACTGGTGGCCTGACCAGCCCGCCTGACGGTATCGGCTATGAAAAGGGCAAACATCTGCCCGATCCGTTTGCCGCCGACAAGCCCTTGTTTCGCGTCACCGGGGCCAATGCGGGCGAATATGACCGCTTCATCACACGCGGTCAAAAGGCGCTATTGGAGCGCCATGACAGCTATTTTATGGATGTTTATCCGAGCCGCCGCTCCTGCGCGCAGCCGGAATTTGTTTACAAAGCGGCGCGCAATAATGCGCTGGTCGGCGAGTTGGTGGCCGACGGCAATGGCGTCGCCAAAGCGATTATGGCGTCGCCTTTCCCGATTCCGAATAATGGCTTGGAAATTGTCTGGAACCATACGCTGCGTTATCGCGGCTATAAGCTGCAACGCCAATTCACCGCCATTCCGGTCAATCAATCCGGCGACTATTACCAAATCACCGTGCATGATGATGCGATTTTGCGCTGGTCCGACCCGCAAAAAAGAAATGCTGAAGAATTGGACAATATTTCGATTTATTATTTGCTGCAGACCAAAGCGCCGGCCCGTTCCGCCGGCTATGTCGTGCTGGTGCAGGAAAGCCTCAATATGTCGGTGGAAGCGCGCCGCGCTTGGACCTATAGCCCGGGCACGCGGCGCGTGCGCCGCGCCCCGACCATTGCCTATGACAATCCCGGCACCAATAGTGACGGCATCACCACCTCCGACAGTTTCGGCGGCTTTAACGGCGCCCCTGACCGCTTTGATTGGACGGCCCGCGGGCGCAGCGAAAAATTCATTGCCTATAATAATTTCCGCCGCGTCTTGGTGCCTTATGAGCAGCTGGTCGGCAAACATCACATCAATCAGGAAATGATGCGCTATGAAAAGCATCGGGTCTGGGAAGTCGAGGGCAATTTGAAAGATAATTACCGCCATGTTTATGCGCGCCGGGTTTTCTATATTGATGAAGACACGAAGGGCATCGTCGCGACCGAGATTTATGACGGGCGCGGCCAGCTCTGGCGGGTGCAGGAATTGGGCGGCGGCGTGCAATATGAATTGCCGCTCTGTGGCGGCTCCGGCGATACGGTGTATGATTTGATGGTCGGGCGCTATCTCATGCTCGGCCTTATCAATGAGGAAAAGCCGATTGATTTCGATGCCAAACATCTCGACGCCAATCGTTACACGCCGGCCAATATTCGCCGTCTCGGTCGATAAAATGCGGTCGCGCGCTTTTGTCGCTTGCCCTTTGGGCCATGAGTTTTTATGGTGGGGCAAGTTAAATTGGCGGTCGCGAAGAAGCCGCATTCTGGGAGGAACCGATGACTGATTTTCGCTTGACCGCGCGCTTTTGTGCCGTGTTGTTTTTCACTTTTGCCGTCGCCGCATCAATGCCGGGCGCGGCCGATGACCATGGCGGCAAACCGCAAGCTTTTGAATATGCCGTGGCCAGCGATATGGCCAGTCAGGCGCTCCTGCTCGATGTGGCGCGCGCCGGGTCGCGCATGGTCGCGGTCGGCGAGTTCGGCCATGTGCTGCTCTCCGATGATAATGGCGAAAGCTGGCAGCAGGCGGCCTCGGTGCCGACGCGTAGTACGCTGGTCGGCGTCACTTTTGTCGACAATCAAACCGGATATGCGGTTGGCCATGAGGCGACAATTTTGAAAACCATTGACGGCGGTGATAATTGGACGCTGCAATATAATGAGCGGCGAGGCGAAACCCCGCTTTTTGCTGTGTATTTTGCCGATGCCCAAAACGGCATTGCGGTGGGCGGTTTTTCCTACACATTTGAAACCAAAAATGGCGGCGAAAGCTGGACGCAGCGCAGCTTGGTGGAAGACAGCTATGATGATTTTCATTTGAATGATGTGTTCGCCGACAAAAAAGGCAATCTATATATCCCCGCCGAGTTTGGCACGGTTTATAAATCGCGCGATCGCGGGCAAAACTGGCAAGCCATTGAAACCGGCTATGACGGCTCGTTTTGGGGCGGTCTCGGTCTCGCCAATGGCGATGTGCTGGTCTTCGGCATGCGCGGCAATGTTTGGCGCTCGGCCAATGCCGGCAAAAGCTGGAAGCAAGTTACCACCGGCACCGACCAATCGGTCTCCGGCGGCACGCAATTGGACGATGGCCGCGTGGTGCTGGCCGGTCTGTCGGGCACGGTGCTGGTCTCGCAAGATAATGGCAAAAGTTTTGAAAACCAGCCGCGCCCCGACCGCTTGAGCTTCGCGACCGCCATCGGCAAATCCGGCGATGACATTATCTTGCTGGGCGACCCGGGCATTAAGGCCCATAATCTGGCTGAATAAGAAGGCGGCGGGCAATAAGTCCTTGCTTTCGCTATAAGCACCTGCCGATTTATCGGCTTTGGTGCGCCTAGCGCCAGCGAAGCCGAGCAAAGCGAGGCGAAGTCGGGTGACGATAAGCACCTGCCTTTGTTAATCGCCCACGAGCAACAGCGTTAGCTGTTGACGTTGCGTTTTCAAACGCCGCGGCTTGCCGACCGGTCAAGCCGAAGCCAAAGGCGAAGGCTGAAAGTAAATAACTTCACTCGAAGTAAATAAAAAAAATAGCAATCTGGACTCTGCCCCCCGCTTGCCTTTCACATATGTTCTGAGGGCGTCTGGGTCGTTAGACTGGACATATAAAATTTCTTAAAGGGCGGGCTGCGGCTCGCCCTTTTTGGTGCGCTTTCGCCCTTGCAAAAACCGCACCGCCTCTCCCATAATCGGGAATATATGGGAGGGATTTCATGGAAAATTTGCAGCTGCCCGATTGCGTGACGCTGGCGCGCGCCGACGGCCTCGCCACAGTGACGCTCGACCGCGGCAGCTATGGCGGCGGCATGAACCCGCTTTCGGCAGAAGCCATGGAAGGCCTGCGCGATGTGGCGCGCTGGCTGAAGACCGATATTGAGACCCATTGCGTGATTGTCAGCGGCGCGCGCGTGTTTTCCATCGGTGCCGATTTGAAAGACCCGGATATGCACACGCACGGTCTCGACACGCTGGCGCAGCGACAAAAATTGCTGCTCGGCCCCGATATGTGCGCCGCTTGGGAGGCGCTGGAACAAGTGACGATTTGCGCCATGGAGCGCTATGCCATTGGCGGCGCGCTGGCGCTGGCCGTGTCGTGCGATTGGCGCGTCGCCTCCGCCGATTGCGATATTCGCCTGCCCGAAGTGCCGCTCGGCATTAATATGTCTTGGCAGGCCAATCCGCGCATCAGCGCGCTTATCGGCCCGTCGCGCGCCAAGCAATTGGTGATTTTGGGGGAAAATATCGGTGCCGAAACGGCCGCGCAATGGGGGCTGGTCGATAGGCTCAGCCCGTCAGGCGGCGCGCTGGCCGCAGCGCAAGAGCTGGCCGCCAAAGTCTTGGCTTTGCCGCCCGTGCCGGTGCGCATGAGCAAGCAGGCGATTAATGCGCAAGCGCATGCGCTCAATCATCTCTCATCCTTCATGGATCGCGAGCAATATGCGCTTTTGACCGGCTCGGATGAAAACAAGGCGGCGGTGCGCGCGGCACTGGGCAAACAGGAAAAGGGCAAGTAAATGCTGACACCGGCCGATGATTATCCGCTGCACCAAACGCCCGAGCCGATGGCCTATGCGGGCAGCGACCGTAATTTTTATGACCGCTTTTTCTTCAATGGCTATAGCGCTGACGGTGCGGTTTTCTTCGCCGCCGCGCTTGGCGTCTATCCGCAACTCAATATTATGGATGCCAGTTTCGCGCTGTCTTATGAGGGGCGGCAATATAATCTGCGCGCCTCCAAAGAAATGCTGGGCGACCGGCTTGCCTTGTCCGTCGGGCCGCTGACGGTCGAGATTGTCAAACCGATGCAAGAAACCCGCATCACACTGGCCGATAATGAGGGCGGCTTGACCGGCAGCCTGACCGCCACGGCCCGCCATAGCGCCATTGAAGAGCCGCGCTTTACGCGCCGCCAGGGCACGCGCATGATGATGGATTTGACGCGCGCCACGCAAAATATCGACTGGGCCGGCACGCTTGATTTGCGCGGGGAAAAAATCGAAGTGAGCGGCTGTCGCGGCACGCGCGATCGCAGCTGGGGCATTCGGCAAATCGGCATGGCCGAACCGCAAGCGCCGGTGCCGCCGGCACCGCAACAATTTTACTGGCTATGGACGCCGAGCAATTTCGACGAAGCGGCGTTTTTCTGTCACAGCAATGATGACGGAGATGGCGTGCCGTGGAATCGCAAAGCGGTGTTTGACGATTTTGCCCATGGCAGCCGCTTGGAATTGACGCAAATTGACTTCACCACCGCCTATCATAGCGGCACACGCCGCGTCTCTGAGCTGGTATTGCAGGGCGGCGGGGTCAAAGCCAGCTTCACCCCGACCGGCCATATATTTTACATGCAAGGTCTTGGCTATATTCATCCCGAATGGAACCATGGCATGCATCATGGCGCCTTGCGTGTAGCTTTTGACGAGATTGATTTGGCCAAGGCGGAAGCCGCCCTAAAAGCCGGCAAAATGGAAAATCTGCATATTCAAAGTCTGTCCGATATTGAACTTGAGGTGAACGGCGTCAGCCACCATGGGCAGGGCGTTATTGAGCAATTATTTATCGGCCCGCACAAGCCGAGCGGTTTTCAAGACCTTGTTGACGGCATTATGACATGAGGTCCGGCCAATGAGTTTTTACGACCATCCTGAAAAATTTAATGTCGGTTTTCTCGCCGCTCTTTTCGCGCGAGAGGCCGACGCTTTGCGCGGCTTTGATTTTGCGCCCGTCGGCACCGGTCAGGTCGGCGACAGCTATCGCGTCACGCTTGATTGGGCCGGTCATGATGACGGGTTGCCAAAATCGCTGGTCGCCAAATGCCCGGCCGAAAATGCGGTGAGCCGTGATACGGCCCGTAATATGAATCTCTATGAGATCGAGACGAAATTTTATCGGCATTTCGGCACGAATTGCGGCGCGCGCGTGCCGCATGTTTATCTCGCTGATTATCAGGCGGCCAGTGGCGACGGGATTTTATTGTTTGAGGATATGGCACCGGCGCAGCAAATCGCGCAAATGGATGGCTGCTCACCGGCGCAAGTGGAAGCGGTTTTGTGCGAAGCGGCTTTATTGCACAAAAGCCATTGGAATAATGCGGCATTGGCAGACCATGAATTTTTGACCTATGGCCAAAAAGACGAGCGCCGCGCCTTTGTCAGCGGCTTGATGAGCGCTGTCTATCCGGAATGGCGCGCGCGCTATGCGGAGCGTATTGACAAAGACATTCTGGCTATGGGTGACGCTTTGGTGGCGCGGTTTGGCGCTTATCTGATGCCGCGCGACGGGCCGATGGTTTTGGCGCATGGCGATATGCGGCTCGACAATATGCTGTTTTCCGATGCTGACGGACGGGTGATTTTGCTCGATTGGCAGACCGCCTCTTTGGCACCGCCTATGGGCGATATTGCCTATTGCATTTCAACCAGCTTGCAATCGGCTGATGAGCGCGCGGCGCATGAAAAAGACATGGTTGCCGCTTATCACGACCAATTGGGTGCTTGTGTCGGGGCCTATGATTTTGATGCGGCTTGGGCCGATTATCGCCGCGCCAGCTTTGCCGGTTTCATCATGGCGGTGATTTCGGCAATGATTGTCGAACGCACGCAACGCGGCGATGAAATGTTTGCTACCATGGCCGAACGCTCGGGCTGGCAGGCCTTGCATCTTGATGCTTTGGCGTTAATTTAGCGGCCAGTGTCCGAGCTTTGGGGGTCTTTCACGCCATGACGATTTTCAACACACCGATTTTAAGCCGGTTTCTCAAAATCATCGCCTGGGGGGTATTGCTGGTGATTGGCTGGCGCCCCGGCCCCAGCATTCCCAAAGACATTAAAAAATGTGTGGTGATCGCTGCGCCGCATACGTCAAATTGGGATTTCGGCCTGTTTCTACCTTTGGTTTTTGCCCTTAATTTGCATGTGCGCGTGCTTATCAAGCACACCATATTTATCGGGCCGGTCGGCTGGTTTTTGCGCTATTGCGGCGGCATTCCCATTGACCGTCGCGCGGCGCGAGATTATGTCGGGCAAATGGCCGAGCTGTTTGAAAAAAACGATATTTTCCACCTCGTGGTGACACCGGAAGGCACACGCAGTCCGCGCACCCATTGGAAAACCGGCTTTTATCACATGGCGCAGGCCGCCAATGTACCGATTATTCTGGCCGCCATTGACGCCGGAAAAAAACAAGTCGGGGTTGACCGCATCATCCACCCGTCGGGCGATTTGGAGGCGGATATGGCAGAGATTTATGCGTTTTTTGACACGATCAAGGGCGTCAAGCCGGATAATTATGCCTCGCCCAATAAGCCGGCTCCGGAAGATGGCTAGCCCGCCCAAACGGGCAAATCATTTGCCTTTCGGGCTCAGTTGCGGCACAATTTTAACGAGATAAGGGAGTGACCCATGCTTGAAGATAAAGACCGCGCACAGTTTTCGGCCATGATTGATGGCACGGAAGAAGATTATCAGAAAATCTCCGCTGCTTTCGGCGATTTCTCCAAAACCCTGCCTGATCGTGTGCTCGATCATTTGCAAATGCTGAAGGGCGATTTTGGCGGTTTTGCCGTTGACCGTTTGGAGCACAGCCTGCAAACCGCGACGCGCGCCTATAAAGATGGCCGCGATGAGGAATATGTCGTTTGCGCGCTTTTGCATGATATTGGTGACCTTTTGGGTACGTTCAATCATGCCGAATTGGGGGCGACGATTTTGAAACCGTTCATTTCCGAGCAGAATTATTTCATGCTGCAAAATCATGGCGTGTTTCAGGGCTATTATTTCTTCCACCATATCGGGCTGGACCGCGATGCGCGCGAGGCGTTTCGCGATAGCGAGCATTTTGAATATACCGCCCAGTTCTGTCATCTTTATGACCAGTCGAGCTTTGACCCGGAATATGAATCCTATCCGCTGGAATTTTTCGAGCCCATGGTGCGCCGCGTCATGGCGCGACCGCGCGACTCGATTTATATGAAGGAAGACGGTGAAAGCGTGGTGTAAGCGCTTCGCCTAGCGGCCTTGAAGGATAGAGGGTTTTATGGGCGCCTTGCTGACGCTGATTTCGCAGCTTATCGAATTTTATATTTGGATTGTCATTGCCTCGGCCGTGCTCAGCTGGCTGGTTGCTTTTGACGTGGTCAATATGCGCAATCGCTTTGTCTTTATGATTGGCGATGCGCTCAATCGCCTGACCGAGCCGGTCTATGCCCGCATTCGCCGTTTTCTGCCCGATATGGGTGGGCTGGACCTGTCGCCGCTTATTGTCATTTTCGGCCTGATTTTCCTGCGCAATTTGATGTGGGAAGTGCTGGGCCCCTCGGTTTATGGCGGATAAATGACGGCACAGAAGATTGACGGGAAAGACATCGCCGCCGCTTTGCGCGGGCGCATCGGCACGGCGGTTGCCGCGCTGCAGAAACAACATGGCAAGACGCCGGGGCTGGCCGTGGTGCTGGTCGGAGAAGATGCGGCCAGCCAGGTTTATGTGAAAAATAAGGGCATTGCGACCAAAGAAGCGGGCATGACCTCATTGGAGTTTCGCCTGCCCGAAGACACGCCGGAAGCGGAGTTGCTCGATAAGGTACGCGCATTGAATGCTGACCCCGCAGTCAATGGCATATTGGTGCAGTTTCCGGTGCCTGATCAGATTTCGCAGCAAAAGATTATCGACACGATTGACCCGAGCAAGGATGTCGACGGGCTCAACCCGGCCAATGCCGGTCGTTTGGTGTCAGGGCTCATTGACGGCAAAAAAGGGGCGCTGACCCCGTGCACGCCTTTGGGCAGTGTCATTCTCGCCAAAGAAACATTGGCCAAAAAAGGGGGTGACTTGACGGGCAAACATGCCGTGGTCATTGGCCGCTCCAATTTGGTCGGCAAGCCGGTGGCGCAGCTTTTGCTCAATGAAAATTGCACCGTCACCATGGCGCATTCGCGCACGGTTGATTTACCGGCCGTCTGTCGGCAAGCCGATATTTTGGTCGCCGCGGTCGGTATTCCCGAAATGGTCAGAGGCGATTGGGTCAAGCCCGGCGCATGCGTCATTGATGTCGGCATTAACCGCATTGACGCACCCGAAAAAGGTGAAGGCAAAATCCGCTTGGTCGGTGATGTTGCTTATGCGGAAGCGGCAGAGATCGCGGCCCATATCACACCGGTGCCGGGCGGCGTCGGCCCGATGACCATTGCCTGTCTTTTAAGGAACACGCTGACCGCCTTTTGTCGCCAAAACGGCTTTGAGGAGCCGGAGGTTTAGCTATTTCTGCCGACCGAGCAATTTCAGCCGCAGCGCGTTTAATTTGATAAACCCTTCCGCGTCATGCTGGTCATAAACCGCGTCTTCTTCAAAAGTTACATGTGCCTCTGAATAGAGCGAATAGGGGCTTTGGCGTGAGACCACGGTCGCGCTGCCCTTATAAAGCTTGAGCACCACCTCGCCCGATACATGGGTCTGGCTGGCATCAATCGCCGCTTGCAGCATTTCCCGCTCCGGCGCGAACCAAAAGCCATTATAAATCAACTCGGCATAGCGCGGCATCAGATCGTCTTTCAAATGCATGGCGCCGCGGTCCAGCGTGATGCTTTCAATGCCGCGATGGGCGGCCAGCAAAATCGTGCCGCCCGGGGTTTCATAAACGCCGCGCGATTTCATGCCGACAAAGCGGTTTTCCACCAAATCGAGTCGGCCAATGCCATTGGCCCCGCCCAATTCATTGAGCTTGGTCAAAAGCGCGGCGGGGGAGAGTTTTTCGCCGTCAATCGACACCGCATCACCGGCTTCAAAGCCGATGGTCACTTCGGTCGCTTTATCAGGTGCGTCTTCGGGGGCGACGGTGCGCTGAAAGACAAAGTCGGGGCAGGCTTGGCCCGGGTCTTCCAGCACTTTACCTTCGCTCGACGTATGCAGCAAATTGGCATCGACCGAAAACGGCGCTTCGCCGCGCTTGTCTTTCGGCACAGGAATTTGATTTTTTTCGGCATAGGCGATTAGTTTTTCGCGGGCGTTCAAATCCCATTCGCGCCAGGGCGCAATCACCTTAATGTCGGGATTGCAGGCATAATAGCCGAGCTCAAAGCGCACTTGGTCATTGCCCTTGCCGGTCGCGCCATGGCACACCGCATCGGCGCCGGTCTGGGCGGCAATTTCTACTTGGCGTTTGGCAATGAGAGGCCGCGCAATCGAGGTGCCCAAGAGGTACACGCCCTCATAAAGTGCATTGGCGCGAAACATCGGAAACACATAATCGCGGACAAATTCTTCGCGCAAATCTTCAATATAAATCTCTTTAATGCCCAGCATTTCGGCTTTGGCCCGTGCCGGTTCCAATTCCTCGCCTTGCCCGAGATCGGCGGTAAAAGTGACGATCTCGCATGCATAGGTTTCCTGCAACCATTTTAAAATGATTGAGGTATCCAGACCGCCTGAATAGGCCAGCACCACTTTATTGATGTCGCTTTTATCGATCATCGTTTTCTCCATATCTCGCGCCTTTATAAGCCGAATGACGAAAAAGAAAAGCATTTGCCGCAAGGAAAATATTTACATATTTCAACCAATGCGTGTGGTGAAACAGAGAAAACACGCATAACTATGTTTTGGGAGGCAATCACTGCCTTTCGGTGGCAATCGGGACGCGAGGCCTGATGTTGTGTCTTTGAGATCGTAAATTGGCCGTAGTTGTTGTTTGGAATATTTGTTGCCCGATTGTCACTATCCTTTTTAACGCCCCAAATTACGCTGCGCCAATTCGGCTTTTTTCTTCTCCGCCGCCGATTGCTTGACACTGGCTGATTTAAGCTGGCCGCACGCGGCCATAATATCGCGACCGCGCGGGCGGCGCACCGGGCTGGCATAGCCTGCCTTATTGACGATATCGGCAAAGGCTTGCATGCGTTTGTCATCAGAACATTGATAGGGCGCACCGGGCCACGGGTTGAACGGAATGAGATTAATCTTGGCGGGAATACCGGCCAGTAATTTCACCAAAGCGCGCGCATCGTTATCGCTGTCATTGACGCCCTTCAGCATGACATATTCAAAGGTAATGCGCTTGGCATTGGACAGGCCGGGCCAATTGCGGCATGCGTCCAGCAATTCGGCAATCGGGTATTTTTTATTGAGCGGCACCAGCTCATTGCGCAGTTCATCGGTCACGGCATGCAGCGAAATGGCCAACATGACGCCGGTTTTTTCGCCTATGGGCGGAATTTCAGGCACCACGCCGGAGGTCGATAAGGTAATGCGTCGCTTGGACAGGCTCAAGCCGTCGCCATCGCTCATCACATTCAAGGCTTCAGCGACATGGTCTGAATTATAAAGCGGCTCGCCCATCCCCATCATCACCACATTGGTCACTTTGCGATGGCCGCTATTGGAGGGCCCGCCCATGCCCCAATCTTGCAAATCATCGCGCGCCGCTACCATTTGGCCGGTAATTTCTGCTGCCGTCAGATTGCGCACCAATTTTTGCGTGCCGGTATGGCAAAAACGGCAGGTCAGCGTGCAGCCGACTTGGCTGGAAATGCATAAAGTGCCGCGGTCAAGCTCGGGTATATAGACCGTCTCGACCAATTGCCCGTCATCAAGTCGGAACAAATATTTGCGCGTGCCGTCATCGGAATGCTGGGCATCGGCCAGTTCGAGCCGCGCCAATGAATAATGCGCGGCCAATTTTTCGCGCAAGTCTGTAGCGACATTGCTCATCTCGTCAAATTCGTGCACCCCATGCGCATAAAGCCATCCCCATATTTGGTTAACTCGCATGCGCAATTGTTTGTCGGGAACGCCAAGCGCGCAAAGCGCGGCGCTCAATTCCGCGCGCGTCATGCCGATCAGGCTGGGTTTGCGGATCTCGCTCGAATTTTCCATTAAACGGTTTTACGGGGCGGGGCAGGCCGCGTCCAGCGCCTTCATGGCGGCGGTGACGCCTTTTAAGCTATAGCTGTCCGTGGTCAAAGTGCCGCGCGCTGATGTGCCTTTGAAAACCAGCTCATTCCCCCGCATCATGGCCGTGACAAGGCGGTTTTGGTCGTCCAGCGTTTCCAGCCAGGCCCATTCATCAGCCCCGTTTTCCACCTGCACGCCGGTGAAAAAGCCATATTCATCGCTGCCGACACGGGCAAAAGGTTCGGATGTCGCCGAAAACGGATAGCCGATGCGCACCGAAATCTCATTGCGCACACCTTGGCCGGGGCGATGGGCAACAATCAGGAAAATATCGCCGCGCCGTGCCGCTTTCGGTGTTGAGCGCTTCGGTTCACCGGCAATATAACAATTTTTGCTTTGTCCGCTGCCGCTGACAAACATGCGCCAATCGCCATATTCGGCGACCGGCGGACTGGCGGCAAAACCGGGCGAAATCAATGAAAAGCCCAAAATTCCGCTGAAAATGGCGATTTTCAACATGAATCGCAATTTATGGTGATTTGGCGCCTCTGACCAGAGCGCTTTTTCTTGCTTTTGCCCGCCATATGGCCTGTAATGAAAAAGCGCACGGAATTTTGTGCGTGTTAGAGAGGTCATAAGACCATGTCAGCGAGTGGCCAGAACACCGGCTCCGCGCGAAACGAAGTAGAATTAGATCACATCGGCAAGCCACAGAGCTCCGATGCAGCAAAAACCGGAAGTAAACCCGATTTTGCAGGTCTTATCGAAAAGATCGCCGAAACCAAAGACCGCGACGCTTTTGCGGCGCTGTTCGCGCATTTTGCGCCGCGCCTCAAGGGCTATTTATTGCGCTTGGGCGCGTCTGACGGGCAAGCCGAAGAGGTTTTGCAGGAGGCATTGTTGACCGTATGGCGCAAAGCGCATTTGTTTGACCGCAAAAAGGCTGCTGCCTCAACATGGATTTTCACCATTGCCCGCAATCGCCGTATCGATATTTTGCGTAAGCGCAAATTCCCTGAAATTGACGCGGAAGACCCGAGCCTTGTGCCCGATGCGCCGCGCCCCCCGGATGAGGAAGTCATCGGCGCGCGCGAAGGTGAAGCGGTGCGCCTGGCGCTCGAAAAACTGCCCGATGAACAGCGCGAATTGGTGCGTTTGGCGTTTTACAATGGCTGGTCGCATTCAAAAATTGCCGAAGACACCAATCTGCCTTTGGGCACGGTCAAATCGCGTTTGCGTTTGGCCTTTTCGCGCCTGCGCAATGAATTGGAAGGGCGTCTTTAACCCTATGGGGTGAATTGTGCGCCTTTTTCGCCGCCCGGCATAACCGGCCGGTCGGCAAATTGGCCGAGGCTTTGCAAGCGGTCATACATGACAATGGCGCCGGCGATTTGCACATTGACGCAAAAGCGTGTCGGAATACGGATAATATGGCTGCATTTTTCGCGCATGGCGGGCGATAAATCGCCGCGTTCGGGCCCCATCACATAAGCGGCACAGCGCGGGTGGGTAAAGCTCGGCAAATCCACCGCTTCTTGCGTCAGTTCGACACCGACCAATTGGCACTTTTTGGGCAGCGCCATATCGGCAATATTGTCCCAATCATACCACGGCACTGAGCTTTGCGTTTTTGAGGTATCGGAGCGCGCTTCGCGCACTTTCAAATGGGCGTCGACGGTGAAGATAAAGGCCGCGCCAAAAGCATGTGCCGAGCGTATGAGATTGCCGGTATTCATCGGCTTTGATGCCCCTTCAATGCCAATGGCAAAATAGCCCTTCATTTTCCTGACCCTTACTTCATTTTCCGCTTCTCATTAAGCCTGACTGGCTTATGATGCTTGCCTATTCAGCCGTATGGTAAAAGCTGCGGCGCAGAAAGAAAACCCCGCGCCTGGCGGGTCGTTAAAGGGAGACAAAAATGAAAGCCGTTTTATGCAAAGAGTTTGGCCCGCCGGAAAGCCTGGTGGTGGAAGATATTGCCTCGCCCGAACCGGGGCCGGGCGAAGTGGTGCTCGATGTGCATGCGGCAGCCGTCAATTTTCCCGATGTGTTGATCATTCAAAACAAATATCAATTCAAACCGCCATTGCCGTTTTCACCGGGCGGGGAAGTGGCCGGTGTGGTGTCCAAATTGGGCGATGGCGTAAAGAATCTGAAAATCGGTGATCGTGTCATCGGCTCATGCGGCAATGGCGGCTTTGTCGAAGAGTTGGCGATTGCCGAAGCGGCCTGCATTCCCATTCCCGATGAAATGGATTTGCAAACCGCCTCCGCTTTGGTGCTGACCTATGGCACCTCGCATTATGGGTTGAAAGACCGCGCCCAATTGAAAGCCGGCGAAACCTTGCTGGTCATGGGCGCCGCCGGCGGTGTCGGCTTGGCGGCCGTCGAGCTTGGCAAAGCCATGGGCGCGCGGGTGATTGCCGCCGCCTCAACGCAAGACAAGTTGGATGTCTGTGTCGCACATGGCGCCGATGATACAATCCTCTATCCCACCGGCGAACTGGATCGCGAGCAGCAAAAAGCCTTTTCCGATGCGATTAAGGAAAAAACCGGCGGGCTTGGCGCTGATGTGATTTATGACCCGATCGGTGACGCTTATGCCGAACCGGCTTTGCGCGCCATTAATTGGGAAGGGCGCTATTTGGTTATCGGCTTTGCGGCCGGTGAGATTCCGAAAATTCCGCTCAATTTGGCGCTGTTGAAAAGCTGTCAGATTGTCGGCGTGTTTTGGGGCGCGTTTGCGGCGCGCGACCCGCAAGCCAATCAGGCCAATTTGCAGGAATTGATGGAGATGTATAAGGCGGGCACCATCAAGCCGCATATTTCCGACAGTTTTCCCCTGGAACAGGCGGCCGATGCGCTCAATAAAATGGCCAATCGCGAGGTCAAGGGTAAGGTGATTTTGACCACCGGGCGCAGCGAAGGCTAGCCCTTGTCCGATTCTATCCCGCGGCCGGCGCGCCGGCCGGTCAATAATCGACGCGCCGCCTTATGGCTTTTGGCCTCGGCCGTTATGTTTACCTTTACCGGTGTGCTGGTGAAGACTTTGGGCGAGACATTGCATCCGTTTGAAATTTCAATGTTTCGCGGGCTGGTGGCGCTGGCGGTGATTTTGCCGATATTCGCCCGCACGGGCGGTATTCGCGCGGGGATGAAAACGCAAATTCCGCTTTTGCAAATGACGCGTGGTGTGGTTGGCTCGCTGGCCATGTTTTTGGGCTTTTATGCGATTGTCGCTTTGCCTTTGGCCGATGCCCAAGCCATCAGCTTTTCGCGCAATCTTTTTCTGGTGCCGCTGGCCGCTTTTATCCTCGCCGAAGCGGTCGGCCCGCGCCGCGCCATTGCCGCCGCAGTCGGTTTTGTCGGCGTGCTTATCATGCTGCGTCCCGGCATGGAATCGGGCATGGGTTCTGGTGGCGATGAAGCGGCGATGATTTTGAGCCTCGGTGCGGCAGCCGCTTTGGGGCACGCTTTTTTGGTCGCGCTGGCGACGGTTTTGGTCAATATTGCCTCGCGCTATGACGGGCCGGTGACGCTGATGTTTTACACCAATATTGTTTCGGTCACGCTGATTGCCATTCCGACCATTTTCGTTTGGCAAACCCCGAACATGGATGAGCTGATAATGTTGGTGGCGATGGGGGTGCTGGCCACCGCCTCGCATAATTGTTTTATCCGTGCCTTTGCTATGGGCGAGGCCAGCGTCATTGCGCCGGTCGATTATTCGCGGCTTATTTTTGCCGCTTTGGCAGGCTGGCTGGTTTTTGCCACCGTGCCCGATATATATACCATTATCGGCGCGTCGATTATTGTCGCATCAAGCTTTTATATTGTCCGGCGCGAAGCCGGTTTGCAAAAAAGTGAAGGTGATACACTGCCGCCCGCACCATAAGTTTTCAGGGTTGAAATGGGGCTTGCGCGGTGTCGTTTGACTGAATATGGTTTGCCCCATATGAGGGGCATTTTTGGGAGAAAAATTATGCAATTGGATTCAAATATTACCGCCATTGTTACCGGTGGCGCCTCCGGATTGGGTGAAGCCACTGTGCGCTTGCTCGCTGAAAAAGGCGTGAAATGCGGTATTTTCGACTTGAATGAGGAAAAAGGCGAAGCGGTGGCCAAAGAAGTCGGCGGCGCTTTTGCCAAGGTTAATGTGACGTCCGACGATGAGGTTGATGCCGGTTTTGCGAAAATCCGCGAGGCGCTCGGCCAGGAACGCATTTTGATTAATTGCGCAGGCACGGGCAATGCGGTGAAGACCGCCTCGCGCGATAAGGAAAGCGGTGACATTAATCACTTCCCGCTCGATGCGTTCAATCTCATCATTCAGATTAATCTGGTCGGCACGTTTCGCTGCATTGCCAAATCGGCAGCCGGCATGATGAGCCTTGACCCGCTGCCTTGTGGCGATCGCGGTTCCATTGTCAACACCGCCTCGGTGGCGGCCGAAGACGGGCAAATCGGTCAGGCCTCTTATTCAGCCTCCAAAGCCGGCGTGGTCGGCATGACTTTGCCGATTGCCCGTGACTTGTCGCGCGAAGGCATTCGCGTCAACACCATCTTGCCGGGTATTTTCGACACGCCCTTGCTGGCCGGTGCGCCGGAAAATGTG
>CATDDF010000054.1 GCA_949498175.1 Alphaproteobacteria bacterium
AGAAATGGTTTTTTGCCGATCACGATGCGCCCCGCCCATGGGCTCGGCCAAAATACGGTCAATCACGCCCAGCTTTTGCAAATCCTGCGCCGTCACTTTCAGCGCTTCTGCCGCCATATTGGCTTGCGCCGATGAGCGCCATAAAATAGACGCGCAAGCCTCCGGCGAGGCGACGGTGTAAATCGAATGTTCGAGCATGAGAATCCGGCTTGCCGTTGCCAAAGCCAGAGCACCGCCGGAGCCGCCCTCACCGATAATCACCGAGACGAAAGGCACGCCCAATTGCAGACATTTATCAGTGCAGCGCGCAATCGCTTCCGATTGGCCGCGCTCTTCCGCCCCAATGCCCGGATAAGCGCCCGCCGTATCGACCAAAGTGACGACCGGCAAAGAAAAACGCTCAGCCATATCCATGACGCGAATGGCTTTGCGATAGCCCTCAGGCCGCGCCATGCCGAAATTATGCTTCAAGCGCCCTTGCGTATCGGCGCCTTTTTCATGCCCCAAAATGGCGACGCGTTGGCCTTGCCAGCGGCCCAGCCCGGCCATAATGGCGCAATCTTCCGAATATAGCCGATCACCGGCCAATGGCGTGAAATCATCAACCAGAGCTTCAATATAATCGCGGCAATGCGGCCGCGCGGCGTGGCGCGCCACTTGCGTTTTCTGCCACGGGTCGAGATTTTTATAGAGCTTTTCAATCTCGTCGGTCACTTTGCCCTCAAGACGGTTTATCTCTTCCACCAAATCAATACCTTCGGCCGAGCCGGCATCGCGCAATTCGCGAATTTGCCCTTCCAAACTGGCAATCGGTTTTTCAAATTCCAAATAGCTTTGGGTCATGGTTTCCCCTATGCGCCGAAATTAGGCCGCTTCTTACCCTTTTGGCAAGTCTTCCGAAGACGGCAAATTTTCAAGCGCGGCCAGCGGATGCGCTTCGTCGAGTAAAGCCTTTTTCCGCGCTTCCATAATATGGGTGTAAATTTGCGTCGTCGAAATATCGGCATGACCCAAAATATGCTGCACGGTGCGCAAATCGGCACCATGTTCCAGCAAATGGGTGGCAAAAGCATGGCGCAAAACATGCGGCGAGATGCGCGCCGGTGCCAAGCCCGCGGCCACGGCCAGATTCTGCAAAATTTGCGCGAAGCGCTGACGTGTCAAATGACCGCTTTTGCCGCGCGCC
Organism: Alphaproteobacteria bacterium; assembly: GCA_949498175.1. GTDB lineage: Bacteria > Pseudomonadota > Alphaproteobacteria > RS24 > RS24 > UBA8337. Next base: position 1,187 of record CATDDF010000054.1, read on the forward strand.
GGAAATAAAAATGCTTCCGTCTCCGGCACTTTGGCGCGCCAATCGGCCAGCGCGCGCAAGGCCGGTTCTGACAGCGGCACCATGCGCTCACGCCCGCCCTTGCCGCGCACGATCAGCATACGCCGCTCCCCTCGCGCAGCGCGGCGCGGCAGACTGACCAATTCCGACACCCGCAAACCCGTTGCATAAAGAACTTCAATCAGGCAAATGGCGCGCAAGCGATTATCGGCTTGTTTGTCGCTGTCTTGCGGCAGGCCGTAGGCGGCGGCAATCAGCCGCTCGGTTTCATCAAATGACAATAGCTTCGGCAGAGGGCGCTGCAAGCGTGGCCGCTTGAGCTGTCTGGCCGGATTGTCTTCGCGTAAACCTTCAGCCTGGAGAAATTTGAAAAATTGCTTCACGCTTGAGACATGCCGCGCCGCCGTGCTTGCAGCCATATCGCGCTTGGTGAGGCGTGCCATGTAGGCTTGTAGATTTTCCGCTGAGGCGGCGCGCAAGCTTTCGCCTTTTTTGACGAGAAAACCTGCCACTTGTTCAAGGTCGCGGCGATAGGCGGCCAATGTATTGACCGAAGCGCCGCGTTCAGCCGCCATCATATCCAGAAAGAGTTCCAAATCGCGCGCGCCCGACCCGCCGCCACTCATGGCGCAAGCCCTTGCGGCACAGGCGCAGCCAAAAAAGCCGCCGGATCGGCAAGGCTGAGCTGGCCAGCTGCGTTCAATAAAAACTCAGTCGCCAAATCTTCCGCTTGTTGGTGCAAATCGGCTTGCCGCATGGCCGCCAGCAGGGCGACAATTTTATCCGCCGCCACTTCCGTCGGCTTTTGCGCGCCATATTTATCGACCAGCGCCAACAGCAAATCGCCGACCCATTTATTTTCAGCCAGCTTTTGCACGCGCTGCAAGTCAGAATCCGGCGCATCCGGTTTTTGGATACGATAGGCAGCCGGCAATTCAAAACCCAACCCTTCATAAACCGCCAATTCGCGTGTCAAATAGGCTTTGAGCGCGGGCGAGGCGGCGGCATGTTCAGCCTCAAAAACCTGCCAATCGACAACCGGGTGCGGACGCGTATCGGCCGGTGCACCCTCATCGCCATCGGCAGCAAAGGGCAAATCATTAAAGCCCGGCTCATTGGCAAAACCGGCATTGGGTGCATTTGTCGCTTCATCTATCTGTGTCGCCTGCAAAATCGTGTCCGACGAAGATGTGTCCGGCAAAGCCGCAATGAGATTTTCCATTGCCTGCGCCGGTGCGCCCAAATTCAGCAAGCGCAAGGCAACTGCGCTTGGCATGACGGCCAATGCGTCGAGCTTGTCTTGCGCCTGCACTAAACGCAAAGCCGGTATCAGTGCCGCCATCATGGCCTGTGAGGGCTGCGCCGCCGACGCGGCAAAATCGCGCGACGGCGCAAATGGCGTATCGGCGGGCAAGTCATTTGCCGGGATTGGGGAAAGGGCGAGATTGAGCAAACGATCATCCAATAACAGCACCATGTCGCGCCATAAGCCGCGCTGTTCCGCCGCCGCCAAAGCGCTTATGATGGCCTGTGCTGGAGCCAACGGATTGGCCACATCTGGCAGAACTGCATCTACCTTCAAAAGCGTCAGCGCCAGAAACACCGCATCCTCGGGCGTGCCAATGGGCGGCGCGCCTATGGCCAAGGAGAGAGTTTCCGTTGTCGGGTCATCATCAATTTGTGGCGCGTTTTGAAAAGCCGATAAATCGCTCAATTGGCTTAATTGCGAAAACCGTTCGGCCGATAAACTGCCATGCCGCATCGCTGCCAAAGCCGCGCCCAATTGCGTCGCTGGCGGTTGCGCATAATCTTCCGCCAAGCTTTGCATGAAATAAGGCGGTAATTGCTCAAGCGCCATGTTCAGCCCATAACCGGCCAGTTGCAACAGCACCAATTGCATGGGCGTCAGCACGCTGGGCACAATCAGCGGTGCTTCAGTGTCCTCAGCTTTGGCCGCGTCGACGTCTTCCGCCGTGCCGAATTTCGGCTGCGTTTGTGCCGACATTAAAAATGCCAAATCGCGATAAAAGCGATCTTCGCCCAAAGATTTTTCATTTAATTGCAACGTCAGCCCGGCTTTTTCAAATTCTCCGCTGCGCAATTGGCAATATACCAAAAGCTGCATGAAAAAAGTCAGCGTATCGGCATAGCCGCGTGTGCCGCGTTTCGGCGCAGGGACGCTGCATGCCGCCGCGCCCGCGCCGCGTCCCAAATGTGCCAGCACAATGGCGCGCGCCGCATAAGGGTCGCTCGACACGGCGCCGGTCAATTCTTCCAATTGCAAAACCGAGGCAGTGTCGCCCAAGGCCAAAAACCGATTGAGTCGCGCCGCATACCAGCTTGACCCGTCAACCGTACCGACCGGCGCGGCAGTGGTGCTGCGGTGCAATGTCAATTCCGCTTCGCGCAAAGCGGCAAGCGATAAATATTTCGGTAAGCGCGCCATTTGGTCGGCGATAAAAGCGAGGCGCGCACCGCGCCATAATTCACTGCCATAACCTGTTTCCAAGCCGATGGGCGCATCTTGCAGTGCCCCCAATTGGCCGACTTGCACAATCGAGCTTTCAGAGCCGGGCGCTGCGGCCACCGCACGCACGGCGCGTTTTGATTGTCGCGCCGCCACGCGTGGGGCCAATTTATCCGAACTGCGTTCAGCTTTTGGTTGACCGATGGCCTGTTGCATAGCGGGCGGGACAATATTCAAGGGCGCGCGCATGGCATTTTGCGCCGCCGCAAATGTTGATGCGGCCATAATCATCGCCGCGCCGCTTATAAGGGCAAGAAAGCAGAGCCAAATGGGCGAGTATCGGGCAACCGATTTGAGCATTCAAAAAATCATTTCATCAACGCTGAAAGTCTGAATTTTCCAGCACGTCAACTTCGGTTTGGCGCGGCGGTTCGACGGCACGCGACAAAAAAACAACCCCGCCAATCAATAAAGCGAGACCGAGAATGAAAAACACTGATTGCCGAGATCCCATTTCCGCGCTCCTTCCACGCTTTTCCTAAGATAGCATTAAGGCCGATTTGGGGCAGCGCCCCATCTCTTTGACCTGATATGCTGGACAGGCCATGCCTTCTCACTTAGTTTTCTGACTTCGCTTTTAGCAGCAATTGCCCCTAACTTGTAGGGGCAAAGATGAGATGAGAGCCGAAAAGGCAGACATATGGTTGAGGTCAAAAATCACGCGGCAATTTGCGCCCGTCCGATTGTGCTTATCGGCATGATGGGAGCGGGGAAATCCAGCCTCGGCCTGCGTCTTGCCGAAGCCCTGCACCTGCCATTTGTCGATGCCGATAGCGAAATTGAAAAAGCCGCCGCCATGACTATTGCCGAAATTTTCGATCGGCATGGCGAAACGGCCTTTCGCGATGGCGAGCGCCGTGTCATCAAACGGCTTTTGGACGACCCACCGATGGTTTTGGCATTGGGCGGCGGCGCTTTCATGAATGATGAGACGCGCGCTTTAGTGCAGGAAAAAGC
>CATDDF010000055.1 GCA_949498175.1 Alphaproteobacteria bacterium
CAGAGGCAACAGCCGCCGCTTCCAGCCCGATATAACCGCCGCCGACCACCACCAGCTTCTTGCCGCTTTCAAAATGCGGTTGCATGGCGTCAATATCGGCCATGCCGCGCAGGTCGAAAATATTGTCCAATTCGCGGCCCGGCACATCGAGCAAGCGCGGGCGGCTGCCGGTCGCTATCACCGCATGGTCATAGGGCAGCGCCTCGCCATTATTCAGCGCGATGGTTTTGGCTTCTGCATCAATGCTTGCAACCGAGGTTTCCAGCTTCAGCGCCACATTATTGTCGCTGTAAAAATCATCAGGTTTCAGAAACAGGCGCTCGCGTTCCATTTTACCGGACAGATAAGCTTTCGACAGGGGCGGGCGCTGATAGGGCAGATAGGCTTCATCACCGATAAGCGTGATGTCTCCCTCATAGCCGCCCTGGCGCAGGCTCATAATTGTTTGCAAACCGGCCTGGCCGGCTCCGATAACAACAACACTCATAATTATTCCGTTTCCCTGAATAGCTGGCTCAAAACTAACAAACTCACCTCGCAAATTGAAGGGGTGATTGACCGACACGCAATTTCCCTACAAAATGACATTCAAAAGGGGAGGTTATCATGAGTGATTTCAGTCGTTTTCGAGTCAACCAATTGACACCCGCTTGCGGTGCCGAATTGCTGGACTGCGACCTATCGAAATTTGACGACACGTTGATTGAGGAAGTGCGCGCCGCTCTGCTCAAATATCGCGTGGTATTTTTCCGTGACCAAGATTTGAACCAAGAGGCGCATATTGAATTTGCCGCTCAGTTCGGCGATTTGGAAATTCATCCGGCAACCCCTAAGGATCAGCCCAATCCGGAAGTGCTGCGCATTGCGCATGGGCCGAAATCGCGCGGTTCGGAAAATCGTTGGCATTCGGATGTGACATGGCGCGAAGCCCCGTCGCTCGGTTCGATTTTGCGCGCTATTGAATTGCCGCCGGTCGGCGGCGACACGCTGTTTGCCAATATGGTGATGGCCTATGAGCGCCTGTCTGACGAAATGAAAAAGAAGATTGAAAACCTCTCTGCCTCGCATGATATTGCGCGCGTCTTCGCCCGCCGCCTCGGCAAGCAAGCGGAAGAATTGCACGAGAAATATCCGCCTATGGTGCATCCGGTGGTGCGCACGCATCCTGAAACCAATGAGCGGCTGATTTATGTCAATGCCGCTTTCACCGACCATATTGTCGATATGGAGCCGGACGAAAGCGCTGACCTGCTCGATAAGCTCTATAAAACCGCGTGGAACCCCGAGGTTCAGTGCCGCTTTAGCTGGCAGCCGGGGTCGATGGCGTTTTGGGACAATCGCGCATGCCAGCATTTTGCGGCGTCGGATTATTATCCTGAAGTGCGGGTGATGGAGCGCGTAACGATTGCCGGAGACCGGCCTTATTTTGATGCTGCCGCCTAATGACTGACCTCATATTGCATCAATATGCGCTGTCGCCTTATTCGAAAAAAGTCATCAGCATTTTTGCCTTTAAAAATCTGACGTGGCAGGCGGTTGAGCAACCCGTCATTGCGCCGAAGCCCGACCTGACCCCGCTGACCGGCGGCTATCGCAAAATTCCAGTGCTGCAAATCGGCGCGCATATTTATTGCGATACCAAGCTGATAATTCGCGAGATTGAAAAGCGTTTTCCCGACACGCCGCTCACCCCGCCTGAATTGCTGGGCGCGGCAGAGTTGCTTGCCGATTGGGCCGACTATCGGCTGTTCTCGCATGCCGCCGGGCCGAGCATCTTTGAAATCGGTGACTTGGTGCCGAAGGATTTTCTGGCCGACCGCGCCGCCATGCAACGCCCCGAAGTGCTGGCCGCTGCCTTGCCTGTTGATCATGTGAAGGCGCAATTTGTGCTCGATTTGCAAATGATTAACCGCCAGCTTGAGGTCACGCCGTTTATGTTGGGCGAGCGTTTCACGCTTGCCGATGCTGCGACTTTTCATGTGTTGAACTTTGCGTGCAGCGCACCTTCATTGGCGGCCGAGGTCAACAAGCACAAGGCGATTGCCAAATGGTTGCAGGGCATTCTCGATATGGGGGAGGGACAGCGTAGCGATATGCAGCCCGCCGACGCGCTGGCCATTGCGCGTGATGCGGCGCCCGATTACACGCCACCGGCTGACGCGATTGAAGATGAGGTTTTGCCGGTCGGGAAGATGATTGCCATTAAGCCGAATGATTATGGCCAAGAAGAAACCGTCGGCGAAGTTGTTTGGGTCACGGCGGAGGCTTTGGCGGTTAAACGCACAGATGAACAAGTCGGTGATGTATTGGTGCATTATCCGCGCCTCGGTTATTTGTTTGAGGCGCGCGCCTGATCGTCAGTGAGTATCAGTGCTGATGATTGTCCATATTCAGCCATTCTAGGTCTTTATAAAATTGGCTATGGGTCACGGCTTGCAATGCCGCAATCACGACCAGCACAAGCACCGCGGCCATTATCATCTTTTTCTGCCTATCACCCATAATGGCGGTTTAACGAAAGCTGTGGGCAGGCGCAACATGTCTCTCGCGCAAGCGTTTTGTATTGGCTATCGTCAGAAAAAAGGAGAAGCCAATGCGCCCCGCCGATACCGTTAGTGTCATTGAAATGAATGCGCCGCCATCGCAGCTTTTTATAAGTCGTGCGGACAGTCCGTTTGGGCCGTTATTGTTGGCTGCAACCGCTCAAGGTTTGGCGCATTTATGGCTGGATATGGACGGGCGCAGCGAAGACGAATTGCGCGCGCGCTATCCCAAG
>CATDDF010000056.1 GCA_949498175.1 Alphaproteobacteria bacterium
CTTGGTAGTTCTGAGATTTTCCACCGCGAAGGCGTTGGCCTGCTGGCCTATTCGCCTTTGGCGCAAGGTTATTTGACCGGCAAATATCAAGGTGGGGCCATGCCGCAAGGCTCGCGCAAACAATTATTGGACCGCTTGCAACGCTATGAGGTGGACGGCGCGGAAGAGGTGATTGACGCCTATCTCGCCATTGCCGAAAAATACGGGCTTGATGCGTCGCAATTGGCCAATCAATTCGTCACCACACGCGATTTCGTGACCTCAAACATTATCGGCGCGACCAGCATGGAGCAGTTGAAATTGGCCGTGACCAGCATAAATATTCAACTGACCGATGAGATATTGGCCGATATTGATAAAGTTCATTTGCGCGCACCCAATCTGTGTCCGTAAAATTTGCCCATAGGGGGGATTGTGGTTGAGAAGCTGACTGCCATTGAGAAGAAAAAGGCGATGGGCCAACTTAACGGCTGGAAAAAAGTCACCGGTCGAGAAGCCATTAAAAAGAGTTTCATCTTTGCCGATTTCAATGCCGCTTTTGCGTGGATGAGCCGTGTCGCTATGCAGGCGGAAAAAATGGACCATCACCCCGAATGGGATAATGTCTATAAAACGGTCAATGTGGTCTTGACCACACATGATGCGGGCGGGCTGTCAGCGCTCGATGTGAAGCTGGCGCGCTTTATGGACAAGACCGCCGGTGCGGCCGGCAAGGCAGCAGCAAAAGCCAAGGGGCGGAAAAAATAAATGCCGCGCGGGGGCATCGGCTTGGCTGATATCGCCGTGCTTGGCCTGCTCACCGCTCTGGCCATCGGCACGGCGTTTTTGCAAAACCGCCATCAGCCTTTGGCGCTTTATGACCAGAATATTCGAGCCACGATTGGGGCGCAGATAGAAGCCTTTCGCACGCAAGATGATGTCAGCGCTTTCGCCTATGCCTCGCCCGATTTGCGGGCGCAATTTGTTGCCCCCAATCGCTTTATGGCCATGGTGCGGGCCCATTATCGACCGGTCGTCACGGCGCAACAATTCAGCTTTACCGGCCGCGCGCGAGCGGTATCGGAAACGCCGCTCATTCGATTGCAAGATGTGTATTTGGTCGATGAGCGCGGCACCAGCCATAAGGCGCGCTATATGATGCAAAAACAGCCGGACGGATCTTGGAAGATCGCCGGCTGTCAATTGCTCGCCTCAAACCAAATGGATATTTGAGGCGCTTATCCCGTGCGGGGGGCTTTACTTCCCCTAGCGAGGGGCCATGCGAATGGCGCCGTCGAGGCGCACATCTTCGCCATTGAAATAATTCACTTCACACATGGTGGCAGCCAGCTTGGCATATTCTTCCGGTAGGCCGAGGCGTGATGGATAAGGCACCATGGCGCCCAAAGCTTGGCGCACATTTTCAGGCGCGCCTGCAAGCAGCGGCGTGTCGAAAATACCCGGCAAGATGGTGTTGACACGAATGCCTTCGCGCGACAAATCGCGGGCAATCGGCAATGTCATGCCGACCACGCCGGCTTTGGAGGCTGAATAAGAAGCCTGACCGATTTGCCCATCTTCTGCCGCCACTGAGGCGGTGTTGACGATAGAGCCGCGATCGCCGCAAGGCAGCGGGTCAAGGCTCATCATGCCGGCTGCCGATTTGGCAATGCAGCGAAACGTGCCGACCAGATTAATCTGAA
>CATDDF010000057.1 GCA_949498175.1 Alphaproteobacteria bacterium
GTGATGGAAGTTACCTTATCGGCAATGATGATACGAAACATTTGCGGACGGCCCGACTGGCGATCGGCCTGAATATCGGTGGCGCCGGAAAGTGCCTGAATGACCGGGTCATAGACGCGGCTTTGCGCATAGGGGCCGTTTTCACCAAAGCCGCTAATCGACAGATAAACCAGCTTCTCATTGAGCTTGCGCATTTCCGGCTCACCAAAACCCATACGCTCAATCGCACTGGGGCGGAAATTTTGCATAAAGACATCGGCCTCAGTGACCAGCTTTTTGAGAATTTCTTTGCCCTCGTCAGATTTCAAATCCAACGCCAGCGATTTCTTGCCACGATTGCACGAATAAAACACCGGATTGACGCCATTATGCGGCGGCGCCATATGGCGCAATTGCTCACCATGCAGCGGCTCAACCTTAACCACTTCAGCGCCTTGATCGGCCAGCATCATCGCCCCCATCGGGCCGGATACCATGCTGGTCAAATCGAGAACCTTAATGCCATCAAGTGGTCCCATTTTCTTCTCCTTAGGCAGCGCCGCCAAACAGTTTCGGATAATTGACCGCCATCGCTTTTTTATAGGCCGGACGCTCGGCGATATGGTCACGGTAAGCGATAACCGATGGCGGAACATCGACTTGATAGAACACCGCCCAATCCAAACATGATACCAGCATAATATCGGCGAGGCCGAAACCCATATCCATAAGCGCCGTGCGTCCTTCCAAATGATGCGCCAGCACATCCATATGGCGCGCGAGATAGGCTTTGGTCGCCTCAATAACGTTGGGCGCAGCACCGTAAATTTCGGCCAAATCGCCATGACGTCGCATCACGTAAAGCGCCGTTTCGTCAATTTCGCCATAGATATAACAGCACCATTCATCTTCTTTGGTCTGTTCAAGCAGGTTTTGCGGCACATGCACGGCAGCGTTGGGATAGCGTTGTGCCAAATAGCGACATATGGCGAGGCTTTCTGAAACACGCATATCGCCATCAACGAGAAACGGCACTTTTTGCTTGCGGTTCAGCGCGGTATAGCTTTCCGTCTGGGTCTCGCCCGTGCGCGGCTCAATCGGTTGATGCCGGTAAGCAAGCCCCAATTCTTCCGCCATCCATATCGGTCGAAATGTGCGCGCCGTTTCGGCACCCCAAATTTCGATTTTATTGTCACTCATTGCACCCCCACTTAAATCTTGATTTTTGAGCATAGTTATTTTAAGTCTGTTTACAAGACTTATTTTGAGGAAGTCACAAATGAGTAAAAAGCGCTTTTCACATCACGAATGTCCGGTCGCCCGAAGCCTCGACCAAATTGGCGATTGGTGGACATTGCTGGTTGTGCGTGAAGTTATGTATGGGGTGCATCAATTTAATGAGATGCGCGCCAGCCTCGGTATTTCGCGCGCCGTGCTGACAACGCGTCTGGCCGAGTTAACCGAAAACGGTATTTTACAGCGCCTCAGCGATCCGACTGACGGACGCGCAGCGCAATATCACTTAACGCAAAAAGGCGTGGATTTATGGCCGGTGATCATTGCCCTGCTGAATTGGAGCAATCAACACGTGCTGAGCGATAGCGAGGATGTGGTGAAGCCTTTTAATCCAGCGTCCGGCCAACCGATTAAGGCACTATGCGCGCGCGATACCGCGGGCAATATCACCCCCCTGGATCAAATGGTTTTGCGCACCGGCGCTACGGCAACGCCGCATCTGCGTCGTCGCATCGAAAAGACATTTAGCACACCGACAGGGTCAAACCGGCGTTAAGGCAGGTCTCATGCGGCAAAGCTATTGGAAACGGTTTTGAGTGGTGCCGGCAGAGAGACTTGAACTCCCGACCCTCTGATTACAAATCAGATGCTCTACCAACTGAGCTATACCGGCACTCGGGCAATTAACTAGCTTGTCTGTTTCGCCATTGCAAGAGCTAAGCAAGCGGTTAAGCCGGCCGCCTATGGGATGATGATAATACCTTCTTCGGCGCGCAAATCGCCGATGACAACGCGATCATAAATCGGCGCAAAAGCAGCCAGACCTTGTGTTTCATGCACATCGAGCCAGTTGCCCGCATGCGCCATGCCATCTGCCAGAAACCCCGCGACTTTCTGATTAAAGTCCAAAGCGCCCCACTCTTTGGCACGGCGCGCAATATGGCCGGGCGCAAAAAACATGGCGCTGCGCTCCGCGATAAGCCGTGCCGCAGCCGGATCTTTTTGGGTTTCGCTATCGTCCCAATGGGTCAGGCCGACATTGTGACACCAATGCATATTGTCGCCCAGCGCCCCATGCACCGCGCCCAAAACGGCACGATTACCCGACATATCAACGAGCACAGAGCTGATGTTGGGCACTGCGTCCAAATCGTCATATCCGATTACCGTGTCATAGCTGCCGGTCTTCTCGACAAAGCCGACATTGGCCGGCGATGTGAGGCCGATAATGGCCGGGCGCGTACCGTTAATTTGCGACAGTCCAAAGGCCAAACCGATAGCGGTTTTGGACGAGGCCGACAAAATCACCACTTGCCCGGCATCACGATAATTTTCTTCCTGCAGCGCATCACAAAGGCAAAATGACGTGCCATAAAGCGGGTTCAGCAAGGCACGCAAATTATCATTTTGCGACTGTCCCGCGCCAAGGCGGTCATAGCTATTATAGACAGCAGGCAATTCCGCTCGATGCGGTGCGCCATCGACAAAGCGCTCATCAGACACGCGCACCGGCAACATTTTCAAAAAATTGGCCATCGGGAAATAGCCATAGCTGCGTTCACCGATTGTCATATCAGGATTATTGCTGGCAACAATCTCGGCAAACCCCCAAACCGGCACAATACCCCAATCAGCATCATCACCCGCCGCCAGATGCGGTGGGAAAAACTGCCAATAGCCGATTTGTTCACCGACCGCGCCATAAGTCACATTATTGGCGGTGAATGAGAAGCGTTCGACTTTGACCAGAATTTCGCCATCGGCCAGTGTGAAATCATCAGGCTGATTGCCGACATCCACCAAACGGGTTTTGGTAATATCGTTTTTGTGGGTTTGAAACTCAGCCATAATCCCCTCCTCATGCGGACGCGTCGATTGTCTCGGTCAGCTTCATCAAATTGCCGACCGCTTTGGGCGCATTGTCGCGAATTCTAAGCATAATATCCATTTTTTCTTTGTCATCAGGGTCAAGATTATGGGTCAGCTTGCCGAAACCGTCGAGCCGATTGCCACGCACCCATTGGCGCAAAGGCTTGTCTTGCGACCAATTAAATTGGTTCATCATGGCGGCCAAAGTCATCGGCACAAAATCCTCAGCCCGATTGGGCAGCGGCACAACATTGCAAAGCCGGTTTTTTTCTTCTTCATCATCATAATGCGCCTCGACATAAGCAATCATCGACCCGCTGAAAACCGGCATGAAACTGCGCACGGTTTGCGGGGTGATGACATTGCCGTCAAATATTGGCTTGGGCGACATTTTCGGCATGGTGCGCGACAGGCTGGCCGAGCAATCGACATGCATAATATCCGCGCCGGTTTCCAATTCACCGTCATCAAGAATGATTTTATCAAGCTCCAGAGCTGACACCCGCCCCATGCGAATAATGTTTTTAATTCGCCGCAGTGCTTCCAATTCAGGGCGACTGATGGTGGCGGCGTGAAACATGGTCGGGCGCACATTTTTGTCAATGCGCACCATGCAACCGGCAGCTTCCAGCCGGTCATACATATCATCGATATTCTCCGCCGCCGCCAAAGCCTCAAACTGATTGGCCTGATTGCCGAAAGTGTCGGCAAAAAACTCATCCGAATTTTGGGCAAATTCGCGCGGCAGCATCCAAGCATCGCGCGGCATAATCCAGCGAATGGCATCGGCATCAACGCCGTTTTGCAACAGCCATAAACACGCATCCATGCCGGTTTTGCCTGAGCCGATAATGACATAACCTTTCGGCGCGGTTTTCAGTGTCGGCAATTCATTGAGCGGCATAAAATTGACACCATCGGCAATGGTGAAAGCCGGTGTGTGCTCAGCCGGCACATCGACGGTCAGCCGCGTCGCATCGACCAATTTTTTATATTTCACTCTTGTCTCTTGTCCGCCGGTCAGCGAGGTGAACACACCGTCACCCTGATAATCCGACATGGGGAAATAGCGCACCCGCCCGCTCGGTAATAATGTTTGCTGCATCACATCATCAAAATAGGCGCTGACTTCAGCCCCCGATGCCAAATCATAAAGCCCCTTATTGAAACCTATCTTGTCTTTTTCAAAGCGGCTCAATTCGCGCGACGCGACACCGAAAAAACTGGATGGCTGGTGTAAGCGCACAAAAGGATAAGCGACATTCCAATGGCCACCCGGTTTGGCATGGCGATCGACAATCACCATATCGGCATCGCTTTCGGTCAACAAACTATCGGCAAACGCCATGCCCATAGCACCGCCGCCGACTATCAGATAATCGGTTTCTATTTCAGTCACGCATAACTCCTATTTGTGACGGAATATAGGACAAAAGCCCAAAATGTCAGGTGTCTTAAAAGGCCACTTATTTCGGTTGTTTGTGCAGCGGCATTTGGAAAACCATGCCGCGTTGCGGTTTGTCGAGACCGATTTTACTGCAAATCAAATCAAAGATTTTTGTTGCATGACGGTTCTCCACCAAAATGGTGACAATATCGTTTTCAGAGGCCGAACCGAACTCCCGATAAGCAAACAAATCTTCCGTCCGCCCCGCTTCGACGAAAATGCCGAGAATATCCTTGTCCCCGTGCAGCTCGTTCATCAACTCAAGCCCTGCCCCTTTGTGCATAAATGCGCCAATTTCGGTAATCATTTTTTCGCCTTTTTGATCGGGCGGCGCGTCGCCGTTTTACGCTTTTTCGGCTTGGGCTTCGCTTTCGGCTTGTCGGCCTCAGCCAATACCTCATCGGGAATATAGGTGGCAATCCGGTCAAGCTTGTTCATGAACATAATGCCCATGCCCGGCTTGTCCAACTCACCGGCCAGATACATCGCCTCAAATACCCGGTCGGCCTGTTCTTCAGAAACAATGATACGCACCATTTCTTTTTGCTCATCAATGGTCACGCCCATCAACCCCATGCGCTCGCGCACGCCTGTGCCGCGGGCGTAAGTCACCGTGGCCCCTTGCGCGCCTACATTTTGCGCTGCTTTGACAACCGTGTCAGCGTGGCTTGCTTGCACGATGCAGGTGATGATCAATGCATCGGTGAGATAAGTAATCTGTCTATCGGCCATGATGCCTCCTCTAATTGGCTTCCGCCGCCAATGCGCGCGATTGTTTAAAGCGAATATATTGTCCCATGCCCAAAACGGCGATGATCGGCCCGATACTGGCCATGCTCAAAATGCCGAAGCCTTCTACGGCTGATACGGCATTGCCAAGCCCCAGCCCCATAGCGAGAACCAGCGGCACGGTAACCGGGCCGGTGGTCACACCGGCACTGTCCCAAGCGACATTGACGAATTCTTCGGTCGAGAAAAAGGTCAAAACCAGCGCGATGAGATAAAGCGGTATCAGCAGCATGGCGAGGTCAATCTCAAACAGGATTTTGGCAATTCCCAAAGCAATGCCGAAGGCCACGCCGGTGGCGACGGAATACATCAACATGGATTTGCGAAACGCGCCATTGGTCAGATTTTGCACGGTCAGTCCCAGCGCATTAAGGGCCGGTTCGGCCAATGTTGCGCCAAAGCCCATAAACCACGCAAATAAGATGACCAAGATCAACCCCAGCGCGGCCGTATAAATCGGTGAGATTTCGCTTATCGCTATTTCCATAAAGGCGGCCGGCAGAACTGCGCCGGTTTGCGCACCAATGGCGCCCAACCCATAAGTCAGACCGATATTGAATACGCACATGCCGACAATCGACAAAACCAGGCCATAGGCTGTGAACAGCTTATTGGCCAGCCCTTCGCGCAGCACGATGAACAATACAAACATTAAGAACAAGACCAGCGGGGCAATGGCACGCACGCCAAGCACAACTTCCTGCAGCGGCGATTGTGTCCAAATGCTCTGCTGCGCGTCAGTCGCAGCGCTGCCCGCCGTGGCAGCAGCGACAACAATCTGTTCGGCACTGACTTGCGTGCTGACATAAAGCGACAGCAGCAGAACGGCAATAATCGGAAACAGCGAGGCCAGTGTCACCACACCAAAGCCGGATAGCGAATTATCGCTGTTTTGGCCGGCCGAATTGGCAATACCGATACCAAGCGACAAAACCAATGGCACGGTTACCGGGCCGGTGGTCACTGCGCCGCAATCCCATGCCAGCCCCAAAATGGCACGCAAATCATTATTGGCATAAACCACAAGTGTGAGGCTCAGCGTCAAGCCGACAGCAATATAAATCATTGGCTTTAATGACCAGCCATAAACAAAGCGCAATGTGCCGAGCACGGCGGCGAGACCCACTCCGGCCCCGACCAGCAAAACCAGCGGCAAAGTCCAATTATTCAATATTTCATAGAGATATGGCGCACGGGTGACATCGACCGATGCACCGAAAGCCTGCAGCGCACCAATGGCCGGTTCGGCAAAGGTCACGCCGACGCCCAAAATGGCAATAATCGCCAGCATGACCGGCATGCTGGCCTTGCGCGGCAGCTTATCGCCAATCAGCGTGCCAAAGGGCATCAGCCCAACATTCAACCCTTCCATAAAAAGCGCGAGACCGACAATCACTGCCGTCAGACCGCCGACCAGCAACATGGCCGCTTCGACCGGCTGACGCAGGATAATCAATTGGAAAAGCACCAGATACAATGCCAGCGGTATCACCGCTTTCATTTGCTCCAGCACGCGAACACCTGAATAAGGCATCAGCAGCGCCATGGTTTGTTCAAAACCGAGACGCAAACGTTGCGGCTTGAGGCTGTCTTTTTTGCCCCGCACCGGTTTGGGTGTCAGCTCGTTGTAACTGATTTCGCGATGCCGCACGGCATTTGAGCGCAGCACTGACGAATAACGCAACATAGGCTTCTCCTTCGAATCGATGCCTTTCCAAAGTTTAGAACATAGTTTAGGCCGGTTTCAAATGACTATCCGGTTACACGTTCAATTTGAAAACCGGCTTTTTCGATGAATGCATTGTTTTGCTCGATACATGGCGCGATGGAAGGCCGCGCAATGCAACGCTCATAATGCGCCCGCAAATTGGGGAAACGCTCTTGCGGCAGACCGAAGCCGACAAGGTCCAAATTCATCATTTGTGACATTACGGCAATATCGGCGATGGAAAACATATCACCGGCAAACCAGTCAGCATCGCCCAATTGATTTTCCAAATATGGCAATAATACCTCGGCTAAAGCTTCAAACCCTTCACTGGCCGTTTCCGTATCAGCCGGCTTGCCTGCGGCCAGGCTGAAGAATATCGGACGGAAGACAGTCATGCCGACGCGATTGGCCAAATCCGTATCGGCCGCTTCTTCAATCCACAAAGCGCGGCCATAGGCTTCGGCATCTTGCGGATAGAGTGCCGGTTCGGGCTGCAATTTTTCGAAATAGGCGCAAATCGCCGAACTGTCATTAATCGCATAAGCAGGGTTTGACGGATCGGGCAGCAGCGCCGGTATCCGCTTCAGCGGATTGATTTCTTCAAACCCCTCCGTCCAGCCAAGCGGGCTGGGACGCGGGTCATATTCATAATCAATGCCCTTTTCGGCGGCAACAACAACCGCTTTGCGGACAAAAGGAGACAGGGGGGCACCAAATAATTTCATCATGTTCACCTTTTTATATCATCAAGAATTGGAACAAGTGTGGACTAGGCCATGCCGTAAAGCAATGCTAGTCTCTCGCAATAAATGGGGGATTATTGTGAGCATCATTTATCAAGCGAAGAGTATCCGGACGATGAATCCGCATCTACCGCACGCTACCCATATTGCGGTGCGCGACGGGCATATTCTGGGCGTCGGCACGGTTGACGATATTGATGGCTGGCAAAATGCTTGGGGGCCGCTTGAACTGAACGCCGATTTTGCCGACAAAACCCTGCTGCCCGGTTTTATTGAAGGGCATAGCCATATGATGGAAGGCATGTTCTGGGACTATCATTATGTTGGCTATTATGACCGCGAAGGGCCGGACGGCACGGTTTGGCCGGGGCTGAAAAGCATTGACGAAGTGGTCGCCAAGCTGAAAGAAATTCAAGCCGCGCGCAAAGATATAGACACACCGCTTATCGCTTGGGGCTTTGACCCGATTTATTTCACCGACCGCCGCATGAATGCGGCTGACCTCGACAGCGTCGCCACTGATTGCTCGGTTATTGTGCTGCACGCCTCGCTGCATATTCTCAATGCCAATAATTTCGTTATGGAAGCGGCTGATGTGAAGGGCGCGGATAATAGTGAATTTATTCGCCGCGATGAAAGCGGCCAAGCGACCGGCGAATTTCTCGGCCAGCTCGGTTATTACATGGCGATGCGCACCACCGGCATAAATTTGCTGGCCATTGCCTCCTCGCCTGAAACGCTGGTCAATTTCGCCAATGTGGCACGCCAAACCGGCGTCACCACCGCCACCGATTTGGTTAACCCAATGCCGGCCGGTAGCGAACAGGCCATGCGCGAGGCAGTTGACGCTGATGACTTTCCGATGCGCCTTGTCGTGGCTTTTCAGGGCAATAGTATGGAACCCGCAGAAGGTGTCGCGCGCATGCAAGAATTACAGACCAGCAATAGCGACAAGCTGCGTTTTTCTTTGGTCAAAATGGTCGCTGACGGTTCGATTCAAGGCTTCAGCGCGCGGCTGAAATGGCCGCATTATTATAATGGCGCGCCCAACGGGCTTTGGTATATCGAACCGGAGCGCTTGGGCGACTATCTCAAAGCCTTTACCGAAGCCGGTATTCAAGTGCATGTGCATACAAATGGCGATGAATGCACGGAAGTCGCGCTCGATAAGATTGAAGAGGCTTTACGCGCTCATCCCTGGCCCGATCACCGCCACACGCTGCAACATTGTCAAATGGCGACGCGCTCTGACTTCAAGCGCATGAAGTCGCTCGGCGTCGGCGTTAATTTGTTTTCCAATCATCTTTATTATTGGGGTGACGCACATATCAATATCACCATGGGGCCGGAGCGTGCAGCGCGGCTTGATGATGCAGGCGGCGCGCTGGCCGAAGGCGTGCCACTGGCCATTCATTCAGACGCACCGGTCACCGCTCTGGCTCCGCTCTTCACCGCCTGGTGCGCGGTCAATCGACTGTCTTCGGGCGGCGTGACATTGGGCAATGGCACGCAAAATATCAGCGTCGAGGAAGCACTTTATGCCATCACAATGGGTGCCGCCTATTCGTTGAAAATGGAAAATGAGATTGGCAGTTTGGAAGCCGGTAAGCGCGCCGATATCGCCATATTGGCCGACGACCCGATCGACGTCGGAGCGGAGGGGCTTAAAGATATCAGCGTTATCGGCACAATGGTCGGCGGCCATGTGCATCTCAATCAAGGGCGCGCAAGATGAACCGATTGCCGCAAATACCGCTGACCATCATTAGTGGCTTTCTCGGCAGCGGCAAAACCAGCTTGCTCAATCATTTGCTGACGCAAAGCGGCCTCGAAAATGCCCCCTCCGAAAAAAGTGGGCGGCGCATTACTGCTATGGTCAATGATTTCGGAGCGCTGAATATTGATGCCGAACTGATAGCCGCCAAACACGGCAATCAAATTGCGCTGGCCAATGGCTGTGTCTGCTGTTCCATTGGCGATGATTTGATGCGCAGCTTTATGGACGTGATGCAACAATCGCCCCTGCCCGACCATATTGTTATTGAAGCAAGCGGCGTCGCCGAGCCGCGCCGCATTGCCGGTTTTGCATCGGTTGACCCACAGCTGCGGCTTGACGGTATTGTGACGCTGGTCGATGCGAGCGCCCATAATGTTCATTCGAAAGACCCTTATTTGGCCGATAATTATGCCAAGCAAATCGAGGCGGCACATTTACTGCTCATCTCCAAGCCCGATTTGGCCGATACCGCGACATTGGAAAACTTGGAAAGCGAATTGGCGGCGCAAAAGCCTGATGTGCCGATGGCGCATGTGACGCATGGTGTGCTGCCGATTGATTTGGTGTTGGGGTTGAATGGCGACCATAAAATACCGCAACCGCAAGAAATAATTGAGCATGGCTTTGTCCAATGGGCCGGTCATCTCACCGACATACCGCGCGCCGCCTTGATTGCCAAATTGGAAAACCTGCGCCCGCATGTGTTGCGTGCCAAAGGTGTGCTGCGCGATGCCGAAGGCGCTTATGTGCTGCATTTGGCGGGCGGGCTTATCACAACAGCGCCTTATGCGGGTAAAGCGTCAGGTCATTTTGTCATTATCGGCCAGCCGCAAATGCCCGACGCCGCTGCACTGGAAAAAATCTTCCGCCAGAATGAGGCCGCCTAATGGTCTGGGATTTGCCGACCCGCCTGTTCCATTGGGGCTTTGTCATCAGCATTGTCGGCTCTTATCTCAGTGGCGAGCGCGGCGCGCTGGGAGCGCATGAATTATTCGGGCTGGCTGCTTGCGGTCTATTGGTCTTTCGCCTGATTTGGGGGGTGGTTGGTCACGAAACGGCGCGGTTTAAAAATTTCCTGCGCGGGCCAAAGGTAATTTGGAGCTATCTCACGCAAGTGATTTTCCGAAAAGCGGAACAGCATGACGGCCATAATCCACTTGGTGCTTTATCGGTAATTGCGCTGCTCGCCCTTATGGCCGCCATGTCGGTGACCGGCCTGTGGACCGGCGATGATATTTTATACGAAGCGCCGCTTACCCCATTGGCACCCGAACTGGCTGCCCCGATGGGCGCGTGGCACCAACGCCTGCATGTGCTGGTCATTCCGCTGGTCGCCCTGCATGTGCTGGCTTTACTGGCGCATCGGCTTTGGCTGAAAGAAAAACTGGTCAGCCGCATGGTAACGGGTGGCTCATCGGAACACGGCGTTCAACCCTCGGCCAAACGCACACAAGCAGGGCTGGCCCTGCTTGTCTTATGCGTTAGCGGGGCGCTCAGCCTGTCGCTGCTCACCCCGTCTTATTAATGTTTAATGCGATAGCTTTGATGACAGCTCTTGCAAGTCGCGCCGACCGCTTGCGCTGCTGATTTGACCGGCCCGGCCTGCCGCGATCCGGCCACCGCTTTTAGCTGCATAGCCGCATTGGCGAAGGCCTCAGCCTTATTTTTGAAGTCAGGGAAATTTTCCCAAATATCGGGGTTCGCGCCGACGCTGCTGCTGCCTTCGGGGAAAGTATCGGGCATTTGACGCCCCCAGGCCGCCATGCGTAAGGCGGCTTCCTCAATGGCGGCATAATTGCCTGCGCCGATATGCTTTTTGAAAATCGCCTGAATATCAGCACCGCTTTGTTTGAAACGCTTCACGCGCTCTTCGACAATCGGACTTTCATAAGTGCCCGGCTCATGCGCCCATGCCGCCGTTGTAGGAACGACCAATGCCGCGCTCAAAATAAGGCTTAGAAAAGGCTTACGCATAATCTAGTCGCGATATGACGGGTCGAGACGGTCGAGTTTGCGAAGCAAGGCCGGCCATGCCAACGCGTCAACGCCCGGCTGAAACAGCGATTGCGATTGCTCATCAACCGTATCAATGGCTTCTTGGCTCGGCATATGCGGCTTGGATGTCAAAGCGCGCACCTGCGTTGCGCAAGCTCGCTCCAAGAAATAAATCGCGATAAAGGCCAGACCGCAATTCTCGCCCACCGCCAAAGTGCCGTGATTGCGCAGCAGCATCAAATTCTTGTCGCCCAAATCGGCAACAATGCGCTCGCGCTCATCATGGTTCAGCGCGACACCTTCATAACCGTGATAGGTCAGATGCGGACGCACCAGCATAGAGAATTGCGACAAAGGCAGCAGACCGTCATCCTGCGCCGATACGGCAACGCCATCATCCGTGTGCAAATGCAGCACACATTGGGCATCTTTCCGCGCCATATGCACCGCGGAGTGAATGGTGAAACCTGCCGGATTGACGAAATACGGGCTGTCCATGACAATATTGCCCTCAAGGTCGACTTTCACCAAGCTCGATGCGGTGATTTCCTCGAACAACATGCCATAAGGATTAATAAGGAAATGGTGCTCAGGCCCCGGCACGCGCACGGAAATATGGGTAAAAATCATATCGTCCCAGCCATACATGGCGACCAAGCGATAGGTTGCCGCCAAATCAACGCGCAGCTGCCATTCCTCGGCGCTGACCAAATCTTTGACGCTTTTAATCTCTTCTGCTGCTGACATAACAGGTCTCCCTCAAAAATTTGACTAAGGGTGCTATGTATCCCCGGTTTTGTCAATCGGCACTGTTTAAAACCTGCCGTAAGGCAGCTTGCCATAGCGCCTGTTTTTCAGCCCGCTTTTCGGTCGCCATCTGCGGCTCAAATTGCGCTTCCAGCGCCCAGTTCTCGCCGAGCGCATCAAGGCTTTCAAACCAGCCCAATTTGAGCATGGCCAACATGGCCGCGCCCAAAGCCGTGGTTTCGGTTATGGCCGGACGGTCAATCGGGCAGTCGCATAAATCGGCAAGGCTTTGGCACAGCCAGCTATTGGCCACCATGCCCCCATCAACGCGCAAACGCGGCGGCACATCCATACCGGCAGCCGCCATATCATCGCCAATGGCGCGCATCAAATCAGCCGTTTGCAAAGACACGCTTTCCAAAGCGGCGCGCGCAATATCGGCTTTGTCGCTATCGCGCGTCATATTGAAAATGGCAGCGCGCGCATCGGGCGCCCAATGCGGCGCACCGAGGCCGGTAAAGGCCGGCACCATGGTCACCGCACTGTCAGGATTGGCCGCTTCCGCCAAAGCCTGCGTGTCAGACGCATGCGCCACCAGTTGCAAACCGTCGCGCAGCCATTGCACGATTGCCCCGGCCATAAAAATACTGCCCTCCAGCGCATAAGTGGTTTTGCCATCCAGCCTGTAACCGATTGTCGTCAGCAAACGGTTAGACGAGACCGCCGCCTTATCGCCCGTATTGGCCAACACAAAACAGCCTGTGCCATAGGTTGATTTAATCATGCCGGGCTTGAAACAGGCTTGTCCGATGGTCGCTGCCTGCTGGTCACCCGCCATGCCCAAAATCGGCAAGGCCACGCCGAGCGCCGCTTCGCTCGATGTGCCAAAATCGGCGGCATTGTCTTTCACCTCGGGCATCATATTGGCTGACACGCCAAACAGCTCGAGCAGGTCCGCGTCCCATTGATTGTCATGAATATTGAACAGGCTGGTGCGCGCGGCATTACTGGCATCGGTGACGTGACTCGCCCCCGCGGTCAATTGCCAGACCAACCAACTGTCAATCGTTCCGAAAGCCAGCTCTCCGGCCTCAGCCTTGGCGCGCGCGCCCTTTACATTGTCGAGCAGCCAGCCGACCTTGCTGGCCGAAAAATACGGGTCGAGCAGCAAGCCGGTCTTTGCGGTAATGGCCGCTTCATGCCCCGCTTCCTTCAATCCGTTGCAGATTTCCGCTGTGCGGCGGTCTTGCCAAACAATGGCATTGGCAATCGGCTTGCCGGTCGCGCGCTCCCATATGACGGCGGTTTCGCGCTGATTGGTGATGGCAATAGCGGCGAAATTTTCCGCTCCCAAATCAGCCAACACATCTTTGCAACAAGCTAGCGTGGTCTCCCAGATCTCCAGCGCATCGTGTTCTACCCAACCATCATCGGGGAAAATTTGTTGAAACTCGCGCTGCGCAACTGCCCTTACCTGACCGGCTTTATCAAAAGCCAAAGCCCGCGATGACGTCGTTCCCTGGTCCACACTTAAAATAAATCGCTCACTCATAACGCTTACCCCAAAACCCTTTTTCGCCCCCATTTATACCCAAGGGTCGTAATCTCCGAAGCTCCAAATATGCCCTTCCGGGTCGCGCACCGTAAAGCCCTCACCGCCATAATCTTGTGACCGAAGTTCAACCACCACTTGCGCCCCTGCGGCCAGCGCGTGTTCATAAGCGCCCGCGACATCTTCCACGATAATATATGCGCCTTGCGTGCTGATGCCTTTTACTTTGGGGGTTTCGAAATGTAGCCCATATTCATCGTCACGCACGCTGGACAGCATAATCATCATTTCGTCGCGCACCAATTGAGCGTGGTCAATCCGCCCGCCCTCACCCTCAACGCGCAGCAAAACGGTAAAACCAAAGGCGCGGTCGAGCCAAATAATCGCTTCATCGGCATCGTGATAGACCAAATTGGGGATGAGCCGCGCACCTTGAAATTGTGTTGTCTGTGGCATGGCGTCTTCCTTTCTTATTTTATCATGCTACATAACGACTGTGACCATTTTAGGTCGCCGATGCAAGTTGTGATTGGACATGATGTGAGCGAAGCAAAACGCAAAAAACTAGGCTTTGTTGCAAGCCCTGAAGCGGCCGCTGAGGCGGCGCGCGACGCTTTGCATGCGCGCTATGACGGCGTATCGCCGGAGGAAGCCGATGTTATTGTCGCGCTTGGCGGCGACGGGCTGATGTTGTCTTCGCTGCACGGCTTTATGGACCAAGGCAAACCGATATTCGGAATGAACCACGGGTCGGTCGGGTTTTTGATGAATCGTTTTGACGAAGAAGGCTTGGTCGAGCGCATTGCCGACGCCAAAATGTCCCTCCTGCATCCGCTCGAAATGGACGCGATTGATGCCGACGGCAACAACCATAAAGCATTGGCCATTAATGAGGTCTCTCTGCTGCGCATGACGGCGCAGGCGGCCAAATTGGAAATTTCAATCGACGAAACCATCCGCATGGATGAATTGATATGCGACGGTGCACTTTTGGCCACACCGGCCGGCAGCACCGCCTATAATCTGTCAGCGCATGGGCCGATATTGCCGATTGATGCAAAATTGCTGGCCCTCACACCGATTTCGGCTTTTCGACCGCGGCGTTGGCGCGGCGCGCTTTTGCCGGAAAATGCAAAAGTGACCTTTCGTGCACTGGAAGCTGACAAACGCCCCATCAGCGCGGTGGCCGACCATAGCGAATTTCGCAATGTGGTAGAGGTTAGCGTGCGCCAGTCAAAGGCGCATAATTTGCTGATGCTGTTTGATAAGGACCGCGGCCTCGACGAGCGCATTCTGGCCGAGCAATTTGTGCCATAAGATGCTTATAAGCCGCGCGTGACGTCTTCCTTCGGATCGCCATAACCGGCATTGGCCTGAATCCGTAAAAATGATCTCTCGCCCTCTTTTTCAATAAACGGCGTGACGGTGACAACATCGCCGCATTGCGCCAGCGCGTCATCGACGCTTTCTCGCTTGGCCAATTTCTCAATATTCATGCGGGTCGGAAAAATAACCGTGCGCTTTTTGGCGTCGGCATCGGCCAAAGCTTGCTTGGCGGTAATCCAAATACTGTCAACGCTTTCACTGCCATCATGCAAACCGATATGATCTTGCGGCGCGCGCGCCATATAGAAATAAGTATCGAAACGCTTGGGCATCATTTCCGGTGTAATCCAATGGGCGAAAAAGCCGAGCGCATCAACGGCAAATTCAAGACTTTCCGCTTCGGCAAATTCGAGCATGGTCGCCTCGCCATTATTGAAACGGTCGCGCCAGCCTTCCAATGCATTTAGCCTCTCGGCAGAGATAAAGTCGCTATCACCTTTTTCGCGCGCCAGCAAAATACCGCATTCCTCAAAGCTTTCGCGAATGGAGGCAACACGCAAAGCCAATTCCTTATCATCATAATCATCGGCATTGCCGCAATGGGCGCGCAAGTTCGCGTCGAAATCGGGCTTGTCAACTTTACCACCGGGGAACACAAGCGCGCCGGAAGCAAAATCAATTTCGTGATGGCGCACCACCATAAACACTTCAGGGCCGTCATCTGTGTCACGCAACATCATCACGGTTGCCGCCGGAATTAACGCCTCATTACTCATTATGCTCTCCCCTTTTGGCGGCGAGTTTATCGGCTGGCACTGAAAAGGCAAGCAAGGCCGCAATAATTATGAAGACAACCGCCCCGCTTGCCAGCGTGTTGAAGCCGACGCCCATATCAATTGCCGCGCCGAACAAGACGGGTGCCGCCGCCGTGGCGCTGATGACAATGGGCGAGGTCAATGAACGTATCGCGCCCAAATGCACTGTGCCGAAAAGCTCTGGCCATAAGCCGCCACTGATCGGCCCTGCCATGCCGAGGTTGATGCCGATAAGCCCCATATAAACAAACGGCGTCCAAGCGCCAA
>CATDDF010000058.1 GCA_949498175.1 Alphaproteobacteria bacterium
CGTAGGCGTAATTCGGTCAGCTCGCTTTCGATTGCGGCCTCGAATGTGGATGGCGTATAGCCATTATCCCGCAGGATCTGGTCGTATCTGGCAGGATCGAATAGCCCGGTGCTGTCGAGGAATCCATCCATGCTAAGGATCTGGTCCTTAATGTTATCGTCGGTCACAGTTATCCCGATGCGGTCGCCGTAGGCCGACAGCGCCAGTGAGAATTGTTGTGACTGCAAGAGCTGGTCGATAACGCCTTGCTCAAGGGCCTGCTCTTTCAGCATCGAGCGCCCTCTATCATCGGTCATTAACCGCAGCTGCCGTTCAACCGTTGCGTCGAATTGTTCGCTGCTGACCGAGCGATCACCGGCACTGATCATTTTGTTTGCGAGACTTCCACCGAAAACATCGGTGACACCCCATGCTGCCATGGATACGATTAGAATTACGAATAAGAAACCTGCCGCTTTTGAGCGGAGCAATTGTCTCATTATGGTCAGCATTGGCTTAACTTCCAATTAGTGTGGATTTGTTAAACTAGCTGGTAGGCGAGGCAGCGAGGTTGATCAAGATGGAGACTTTAGCATGAAGAAACTGATTGCAGGAAACTGGAAGATGAACGGATTGCTGGGCGCGATGGAAGAAGTCATGTCGATGGTCCGTAAACTCGACACATTACCTGATGATGCCGACTGTCTAATTTGCCCTCCGGCAACGCTGTTGCATACGGTTTCGGCCGTATCGGGGCCACGGATCATCGTCGGCGGGCAATATTGTCATGTGCATAATTCCGGTCCTCATACAGGCGATATCTCAGCTGAGATGCTCGCGGATGCTGGCGCTACATTTGTTATTGTTGGTCATTCGGAACGACGTGCAGACCATTATGAAACCGATGATATTGTTGCCCGCCAGGCAGAAACCGCCGTCGGCGCCGGTCTTGTTCCAATAATTTGTCTCGGAGAATCCCTCGACCAGAGGCAGCAGGATCTGACTTTGTCGGTGATTAGCGAGCAATTAGAGCAGTCAATTCCTGAGAATATCGATACCTCCGGTGGGTTTCTAATTGCTTATGAGCCGATCTGGGCCATTGGCACTGGCGAAGTGGCTACGGTCGAACAGATCGAGCAAGTGCACCGACACATACGCGGCAGGCTGATCGATCGATTCGGACAAGATGGCGAACAGATACGCATCCTTTATGGCGGATCGATGAAGCCTGAAAATGCGGCTGAAATTCTTGCAATCGACAATGTTGATGGTGGTCTCATCGGAGGCGCCAGCCTGAAAGCGGACGCTTTTATTTCCATTTATCGGGCCGCGATCGATAAAGACTGACGGTTAGGGGTTGGCTGCGGGCGAAGAAAGGCGTAATGGCCGCTATAAATCTTCAGGGTCTTATTATGCTCTCAGTTATTCTTGTCGCTCATATTCTAGTTTCGATCGTTTTGATTGTCGTTGTCTTGCTGCAACGATCTGAAGGCGGGGCGTTAGGAGTCGGTGGTTCTGGTGGCGCTGGCGGCGGGCTTGTTTCAGGGGCCGGTGTTGCCGGTGCTCTGGTTCGCACGACAATTATTTTCGGAGCGATTTTCTTCGCGACCAGCCTGATACTCACGACGCTGTCGACACGACGTGATGATGGCGGCCGGACCGAAATTGAACGTGACTTGCAGGAAGAGTTCGCTCCGACGGATGATCGTGATGAGTTAGGTCTTGGCGAGTTTGAGGACTTGGTGGCGCCTGGCTCGGACCTGTTATCGAACGACCCGTTTGCGGAAACGCCTGCATCACCAGTGCAGGTGACTGTCCCCGAGGCGTCGAGCCCGGATGCGGATTTGCTGGAAGAAAAAGATCAATGATTTAGTCCGTCAGCCTTTTAAAGGTCGAGAATCAGGGAAGCTACATGTCCATGACTCGCTATATTTTTATTACTGGTGGTGTGGTGTCCTCGCTGGGCAAGGGGATTACATCAGCTGCTCTGGGCGCACTTTTGCAGGCCAGAGGCTATTCGGTCCGCCTGCGTAAGCTGGATCCATATCTAAATGTTGATCCCGGAACGATGAGTCCGCGACAGCATGGTGAAGTCTTTGTTACCGATGATGGGGCAGAGACCGACCTCGATCTTGGACACTATGAGCGATTTACCGGTGTTTCCGCGCGGCAATCGGACAATATTACGACGGGCCGGATTTATTCCAGAATTATCGAGAAAGAGCGCCGCGGCGACTATCTTGGTGCCACTATTCAGGTCATTCCGCACGTTACAAATGAAATCAAAGAATTTGTTCTCAGTGATCCCGGTGATGAAGTGGATTTCATTCTGTGCGAGATCGGAGGTACGGTTGGCGATATCGAAGGATTGCCGTTTTTCGAAGCGATCCGTCAGCTCGGCCAGGAACTTGGACGCGAGCAAGCCTGCTTCATACATCTGACCTTACTGCCATACATCCCGGCGGCTGGCGAAATGAAAACCAAGCCGACGCAACACTCGGTGAAGGAATTGCGTTCCATCGGTATCCAGCCGGATATTTTGCTGTGCCGCTGCGATCGCCCGATACCGGAAGGCGAGAAAAAGAAAATCGGCCTGTTTTGTAATGTCCGCGAGTCATCTGTGATTGAGGCGCAAGATGTCGACAGTATTTACGCCGTGCCGCATGCCTATCACGCGGAAGGGCTTGATGTGGAAGTGCTGAACGCGTTTGGCATTCAAGATGCGCCGCCGCCCGATTTGAGCGTGTGGGACGAGGTGATGACCGCCGTGCGCGAGCCGGAAGGCGAGGTCACGATTGCCGTGGTTGGCAAATATACCGAGTTGAAAGATGCCTATAAATCGCTGATTGAAAGCCTGCAGCATGGCGGTATCGCTAATAATGTGGCGGTTAATATTGAGTGGATGGACAGCCAGATATTCGAGCGCGAAGACGCCGCCGCCTATCTTGAAAAAGTAAACGGCATTTTGGTGCCCGGCGGGTTTGGCGAGCGCGGCGCGGAAGGCAAAATTGCCGCCGCCAATTTTGCGCGCACCCGCAATGTGCCGTATTTCGGCATTTGCTACGGCATGCAAATGGCGGTGCTGGAAGCAGCGCGCAATATGGCGGGTATTCGTGATGCGGTCTCCAGCGAGTTCGGGCGCACCGGCACCAAGCTGGTCGGGCTGATGACCGAATGGGCTGATGGCGAGACGCTGCAAAAGCGCGGTATTGACGGCGATATGGGCGGCACCATGCGGCTTGGTGCGTTTGAGGCTTATCTGAAAGAGGACAGTCGCGTGGCTGAGATTTACGGCACGCGCGTGATTTCCGAGCGCCATCGCCACCGCTATGAAGTTGATATGGGTTATCGCGAAGTGCTGGAAAATCAGGGGCTGGTTTTCTCCGGCGTGTCACCCGATGGCGTGCTGCCCGAAATTGTCGAAATACCCGAGCACCCGTGGTATATCGGGGTGCAGTTTCATCCGGAACTGAAGTCGCGGCCATTTGCGCCGCACCCGCTTTTTGCCTCATTTATTGAGGCGGCGCTGGCGCAGTCGCGTCTTGTTTAGGGGATATTATGGATACGCTGGAACTTAAAGAATATGGCATTAAAATCGGCGATGGCGAGAAGCTGGTCGTCATGGCCGGATTGAATGTGCTGGAAGATGAAGGCCTCGCGCAAGAGGTCTGTGCCGAGTTGAAAGCCATTTGCGCCGAATTGGACTTGCCCTATATCTTCAAAGCCAGTTGGGACAAAGCCAATCGTTCTTCCATCACCAGCTATCGCGGGCCGGGCATGGCAGAAGGCCTGCCTATGCTGGCAGCCGTAAAGGCCAAACACGGCGTGCCGGTCGTCACCGATTTGCACGAAGCAGACCAAGCCGAAGCCGTGGCCGACATTGCCGAAGTGGTGCAGCTTCCAGCTTTCCTCGTGCGGCAAACCGATTTGGTGGTCGCCACGGCGCGCGCTGTTGCGGCGAAGGGCGGCTGGCTGCATGCCAAGAAAGCGCAATTCCTCGCACCGTGGGACTGCGCCAATATTATCTCGAAATCACGCGAAGCCGCGCCCAATGTGCAAATCATTCTGTGCGATAGGGGCACCAGCTTCGGCTACAATAATCTCGTCGTCGATATGCTGGGCATTCCGGAAATGAAAAAGCTCGGCGTGCCGGTGACGATGGACGCCACCCACGCCGTGCAATTGCCGGGTGCTGACCCGCGCACGGCGGGGGCATCAACCGGCGGTCGCCGCGAAGGCGTTTCCGTATTGGCGAAATCTGCCATTGCGGCAGGGGCAAACGGCGTGTTCCTTGAATTTCATCCGCGCCCCGATGAAGCTTTGTGCGACGCGCCAAGCTGCTTGCCGCTGAGTGACGCGAAAGAGTTGCTGAGCACGCTTAAAGAAATTCATGAAGTGGTAGGCTAGGGACAGCCGACTTCTCTCGCTAGCGCGCCTTGCGCTGGCCTTCGGGTTACCTACCTCTATATGGCGGCACACCCTGATCAGGGATAAACAGACCGGCCGGTGGTTCGCTTGTCTGCCAGAACACATCAATCGGAATGCCGCCGCGCGGATACCAATAGCCGCCAATGCGCAGCCATTTCGGTTTCATGCAGTCAATCAACCGCTTGGCGACCATAATGGTGCAATCCTCATGAAACGCGCCATGATTGCGAAAGCTGCCCATAAACAGTTTGAAGCTTTTGCTCTCTACCAAATGTTGATCGGGCACATAATCGATAATCAGATTGGCAAAATCGGGCTGGCCGGTGACCGGACAAATGGAAGTGAATTCAGGCACGGCAAAGCGCGCCACATAAAGCGTGTCGGGGTGCGGGTTCGGCACGGCTTCCAGCACCGCCTCATCGGGCGAGGCGGGGAGGCCGGTCATTTGCCCGAGCATGGTTGCGCCTGTTGTGTCGCTACTTTTAGTGGACATGCTGGCTTCCTTGGTAGAGACAAGACTGGCCGAGGCTGTCGCGGAATACTTCCACGGCGCAGATTTGCGGCAGACTGCTTCGTAAATTATCCCAAATAAACAGGCAGAGATTCTCCAATGTCGGCTGTTCCAGCCCGTCAATCTCGTTGAGCATTTGATGGTCAAGCTGATTGCGCAATTCGTTCAGCAAGCGGCCCATCTCTTCCAGATCGACAATCTGCCCGTTTTCATCGGGCATGCCTTCCACCGTCACGCGGGCGCGAAAGCTGTGCCCATGCACGCGCGTATTGGCGTGGCCTGCCGGATAGTGACCGAGGCTGTGGGCGGCATCAAAGCTGAATTCACGCGATAATTTCATGTCCCGCTTATCGCGCAAAAGCGGAATCGGGTCAATTCCGCTTAATCCAACCCGACGATTTTATGGCTTTGTAGGCTCAGCCGCCATTGCGGGTTTTGCAGGCAATAAGCAATCGCGGCTTGCACATTGTGCCAGCTTGTCTCGGCTTCGCCCGTATCCATCGGCTGCAAATAAAAATGCTCAAAATCCAAATCGGCGAATTGGTCGGGCGATAATTCTTCCTGCGGATAAACGAATTTCAACTCATGACCGCGCGTTTGTGTGATGTCTGATTGCGGCTTGGGGCTGACGCAAATCCAATCGACTTCCTGCGGCACATCCAGCGTGCCATTGGTTTCAACGGCGCATTCAAAATTGCGTGCTTTCAGGGCCTCCAGCAAGGGCGTATCGAGTTGCAGGCACGGTTCGCCGCCGGTGAAGACGACATAGGCGTCGGAGCCGGCGGGGTCTTCCGGCCACAATGCGGCAATGGCATCGGCCAGGGCATCGGCATCGGCAAATTTGCCGCCATTTTGTCCGTCCATGCCGACAAAATCCGTGTCGCAAAATGTGCATTGCGCGGTGGCGCGGTCTTCTTCGCGGCCCGACCATAAATTGCAGCCCGAAAAGCGGCAAAACACGGCCGGACGACCGGCTTGCGCGCCTTCGCCTTGCAGGGTGAAGAAGATTTCTTTGACGCTATAACTCATGACGCTTTCCATTTCTCATATCCGGCGGCGCGCAATTCGCAAGCCGGACAATTTCCGCAGCCATAACCCCATGCATGACGATTGTCGCGGTCGCCGCGATAGCATGTGTGGCTGTGCTCCAGCATAATCTCAACCAGCGCATCGCCGCCAAGCTCATGCGCCAACGCCCAGGTTTCGGCCTTGTCGATATGCATGAGCGGCGTGTCGATGCACATATCGCTTTCCATGCCCTTATTGATGGCTTGCTCGAGCGCGTCCAGCGTGTCGCGGCGGCAATCGGGATAGCCCGAATAATCGGTTTCGCACATGCCGCCGACCAGCACACCCAATCCGCGCCGATAGGCCAGCGCCGCGCCATAGGTGAGGAACAAAAGATTGCGCCCGGGCACAAAAGTTGACGGCAGATTGTTCTCCATCATCTTGATTTCACCGTCACCGATAAGGGCCGTGCCACCAATCTCGGCCAGTGCGGGCAGGGGCAAAGTGTGGTCGTCGCCAAGCTTCGCCCCCCAATCATGCAATTGGCTGATTTCGCGGCGCAGCGCGTCGCGGCACTCAAGCTCTACTTTATGGGTTTGCCCATAATCAAAACCCAGCGTTTCGACATGGGAAAACCTGTCCAACGCATAGGCCAGACAGGCGGTGGAATCCTGCCCACCGGAAAACAAAACCAAAGCTTTTTCTTGCGCGCTCATGCTTCCTTTTAGACCAATTTGCACAGGGTTGGGAATTAGGATAAGACAGCGAGAATATAAGCCAAATAAGCGAGGGCGAAATGACTGCCATTCTTGACATTATTGGACGTGAAATTCTTGATAGCCGCGGCAATCCGACGGTTGAGGTTGATGTGATGCTGGAAGACGGCAGCTTTGGCCGCGCCGCCGTGCCGTCTGGTGCCTCGACCGGTCAATATGAAGCGGTTGAGCAGCGCGATGGTGACAAAAAGCGCTATCTCGGCAAAGGCGTGCAAAAGGCCGTTGATGCGGTGAATGGCGAAATTTTCTCTGCCCTATGCGGCATGGACGCGACCGAGCAATTGCATCTCGACTGCATCATGCAAGAGTTGGACGGCACGGAAAACAAAGCGCGCCTCGGCGCCAATGCCATTTTGGGGGTTTCGATGGCTGTGGCGAAAGCGGCGGCTGAAAGCCAAGCCACGCCGCTCTGGCGTTATATTGGTGGGGCCAATGCCAAAACTTTGCCGGTGCCGATGATGAACATCGTCAATGGCGGGGCGCATGCCGACAATCCGATTGATGTGCAGGAATTCATGATTATGCCGGTCGCCGCCGAAAACATTAAAGAGGCGGTGCGTATGGGGGCGGAAGTGTTCCATACGTTGAAAGGGCTGCTGAATGATGACGGGCTGGCCACGGGTGTCGGCGATGAAGGCGGCTTCGCGCCCAATCTCGCTTCCACGGTCGACGCGCTCGATTATATTATGAAGGCGATTGAAAAAGCCGGTTACAAGCCGGGCGATGATATTCATTTGGCGCTCGATGCGGCGGCCACGGAGTTTTACGAAAAGGGCGTTTACAATCTGGCGGGCGAGGGCAAGAAGCTCGACGCCGGTGAAATGGCCGCCTATTGGGCTGATTTATGCAGCCGCTTCCCGATCATCTCAATCGAAGACGGCATGGATGAAAATGATTGGGATGGCTGGAAAGCGCTGACCGATGCGGTGGGCGACAAGGTGCAATTGGTCGGCGATGATTTATTCGTCACCAATCCGGCGCGCTTGGCCGATGGCATTGAAAAAGGTGTCGCCAACTCAATCCTCGTCAAGGTCAACCAAATCGGCACGTTGAGCGAAACCATGCAAGCCGTCGATATGGCGCATAAGGCCGGTTATACCGCCGTCATGTCGCACCGCAGCGGCGAGACGGAAGACGCGACCATTGCCGATTTGGCGGTGGCGCTGAATGTCGGGCAGATTAAAACCGGCTCGCTGGCGCGCTCTGATCGCTTGGCGAAATACAACCAGCTTATCCGCATTGAAGAAGCGCTCGGCGATAATGCGGTTTATCCGGGCAAGGCTATTTTGAAATAGGTTTTTATTACCGAAAATAAAAAAGGCCCCGTCGCGAGACGGGGCCTTTCTGTTGGGTATTCTATTTCTAGAATTTATACCTCGCGGTCAGGCGGATATCCTGTCCCGGTTCAGGCAATTTGTCCTTCAACGGGCTGGTGTGATGACGAATTTCTTCGTCCGTCAGATTGCGGATAGACGCGCTGAGGGTCAGCCCCTCATAAGCAGGCGGCTGATAACTGGCTGAAATATCGACCGAGGTGTAGCCGTCGGTCGCCAGTTCTTCCTCGCCGGTGTCGTTTTGGTCAGCAACCTGTTCGACATCCAACTGCACATCAATCGTGTTGAAGGTGGTGCCGATACCGAAGCCGATTTTATCGGCCGGAATGGCCGGCAGATTGCCGCCATTGGCCAATTCACCTTCAACAGAGCTGTAGCTGAATGTTGCATCAACCATGCGTCCGCCCACGTCAAAGCCGGTTTTATATTCCAATTCATAGCCTGTCAGTTCGGCATCCTGTTGAGCATAGTCAAAGCAAACCGTATCGTCTTCACTGCAATTAATATCATCCTCTGAGAAGTCAGTATTGCCTGTCAGGTAAATGAAATCGCTATAGTCATTACTGAAGATAGCGACCCGCAACCGGCCGTTTTCCCATGCCTTGCGAACATATAGCTCGGCGGATAGTGAAGTTTCCTTATTCAACTTATCACTGCCAAGCTCTATCCTACCGACCGCATGGTGGGAACCTTCGGCAAAAAGCTCAGTAGGTGAGGGAGCGCGCTCGGTAGATGATACCGAACCGCCAATCAACAGATTGCCGTCCAGTTTACGTGCCAGGCCGGTGGAAATATTGGTCAGGTCAAATGACGGGCTGCTGAGTGTTCCGTCATACTCGGCTTCGGCCTCGACATTGTCAAAACGCACGGCCAGTTCAGCCAGCCAGACACCATAATCGCGCTCGCCAAAAGCGAAAAGACCGATTGATGTGCTGTCCGTATCGGGAATAAAGAAACCGTGGTCACCGGCACTGCTTTTCGAGGTAAATTTGTCGTCACGATAAGCAAAACCGACCAGCGTTTGCCAATCATTAAATGCGCCGGTAAATTCGCCTCGTAAATTCAGGCTTTCCCTGTCAAAATCGGTGGTGACCTCAACGTCTTGTCCGCTAATTTCCTCTTCAACAATCTCGCTTTGCTCAAACGTCGTTGAAGTCAAATCGGCTCGAAAGCCATTAAACGGGCCAATCGGGCTGTTATGCATCAAGCGGGCATGGATGGTTTGCTGCTCAAGACTGATTTCGGCTCCGTGTTCTTCTTCCGCTTCCGCGTCATCTTGAGCTTCCGCGTCATCTTGAGCTTCCGCGTCATCTTGAGCTTCCGCGTTATCTTGGTCTTTGTGCTTGTGTTCATGCGGCACTATGTAATCCATCTCTTGGCTGCTCAGCATGACCGAGAGATTGGTTTCATCATCACCGAAATGGCCGGCAGCGGCGAAGCCGGTGGTTTCGCTCTCGGTGTTTGCAGCTTCCTGCTCACCCTCATCTGTATATGCCGGACAAACATGGGCCGGGTCGACTTCCTGTTTATGCTCGCATTCACGTGCATGATAAGCTTCGGTTTCGCCGTTGGTCGGAATGGTGATATTGTCGGCATCTTGCGAGAAGGCCGACAGGCTGAATCGGCCTTGTCGTGTGAAGACACCGGTGATGGTTTCATCGGCATTGTCACCAAAGCCGAACAAAACATCGGTGCCTTCTTCCGTGTCAGCGTTTAAATGGCGGTTAAAGCCATTGACCACGCCGGTCGCGGCATAGGCGCCATAACGCAGCGCCGCAGGGCCTTTAAGCACTTCGACACGTTCCGTGTCGAACAGTGACATGGTGTTGGTGTGGTCGCCGCTGGTCGATGAAATATCACCAATGGTCATGCTGTTTTGCATGACATCAACCCGATATCCGCCGACGCCGCGAATGACCGGCTGACCGACGGCAGGGCCGTAACCGGCAGAGCTGACACCGGGAAGGTTGTCCAGCAGATTGCCGAGCGGGCCGTCAATACTGCCCTCAATGTCTTCTGCCGTCAGGATTTCGGTCGTTGAAATGACTTCCGTAGCAGCTTTTTTAAATGGTGAACTCAAGACGATAATTTCGTCAGTTTCTTGTGCCCAGGCAGACGTGCCGAGCATGGTTGCGCCGAGCAAAGCGGCGACTTGCATTTTGCGGTTCATGTGAACCTCCCTCTAAATCAATTGAAATTTTGAAATTAGAAAGAGATGGGTGGCGCGCGTGGACTGGCCTTTGAGTGGGTTTTCTTAACATGACGCGTGGCGGTGGGAGGAAGGTCATGTTGCGGTGAATTGATGAATGCGGGAGCAAGCGTCGGCAGAGCTGACTTGGCTTGCGGCGTATCGGCGAGAAGACAATCACTGTCATCATGTTCAATGGTCAGCGCCGTCGGATTGAAGTCATGCAGCTCGTGTTGCACTGCATGGGCGAAGCCGATTTGCAGTATCAGCACGAGAAG
>CATDDF010000059.1 GCA_949498175.1 Alphaproteobacteria bacterium
GCGGGCGTTCTGCATTGCGCGCCGCCAGCGACAAGCGGCGGCTATGGGTAAAGTCAGGGGCGTTGTCTGAACTCGCCAACAGACTGCAAGCAACCGACGCACAGCTTAACGCCTGCTCACCGGCCCATAATAAATCCGGCAAGGTGACGCCGTCGAGATAAACCAGCCGTCGCGGCGACAGACCATGCGCCGCCAAAGCCGGGCCATAGGGCTGACCGCCATCACGACAAGCGGCATGGGTTTGGCCGTAAAGCAGCACATCATCTTCTGCCGCATGGTGCAAAAAGTGCGCCGCCAGCCGGTGCGCAAAGCCCGAAGCCGCCGCCATATCCGCAGATGTCTCAGCCGCTACTTCATGCAACCCGCCGCGCGGCAAACCGCCACCGGCATGGGCGCTCAAATAAGCATCAATATCGGCAAAACCCGTTGTGATAGAGGCACCTGCTTGCAGCACAGGCTCATGGCGCGCCACAAGCGTTTGCAATCGGCTCAGCTTATGCTGCCGATTGGCTTTTTTCACCTGACTGCTCAGTGCGCGCTGCATGCTTGTTCCATTATTTGTTCTTGTTTTGTTCTAAAACGAGAGCAAGCAAGAGTCAAGTCATGTTGCTATGTAACCGAATTTTGACTAACGTCATTTCATGAGCGAAAGAACAATAAATTTTGATACACATCGCTTCGTGAAACGTCTGGTGGAGAGCGGTTTGGCGGAAAAAACAGCAGAAGTATTGGCTGATGAACAAGCGCGCCTGCTGACCGACAACCTTGCCAGCAAGAACGATTTGGAAAGCGGTCTTGCTATGGTTCGTGCTGATTTGGAAAGCGGTCTTGCTTCCGTACGCGCTGATTTGGAAAGCGGACTAGCTTCCGTACGCGCTGATTTAGAAAGCGGCTTGGCCGGCGTGCATGCCGATTTGGAAAAAGGGCTGGCATCAACCGAAGCACGGTTGATGCGCTGGATGACAGGTCTGTTGATTGCACAGGGCGGCGTTATCGTGACGCTTATCAGCGTTTTTGGGTGAGCCTTATCTGATTTCCGCCGCACCCCAATAAGTATAACCGGCAATTTTCGGCGTGGACGGCACATACATTTCATCGAGATCGGTAATGTTGAAACCGCCCTCTTCAATCAGCGTCGGGATTTTTCGATTGATATTGCAGCCACCGAATAATTTGCCCCACACACCGTTTAGGCGGTTCTGCCATTTTTCAACTGCGGCATCGGGCGCGCTTCCATGCTCGGAAAACAGCAATTTGCCCCCCGGCTTCAGCACACGACGCATATTCTGCATGGCTTTCAGTGTATCGGGAATGGTGCATAGCGTGTAAGTCAGCAGCACCGTATCGACGCTATTATCATCGAGCGGAATTTCTTCGCCCGGCAAATCGATAAATTCAACATCAAACGGCACTTTTTCGGCCAGTGGCTTGGCGCGTTTGACTATATCGGGCGCCGGTTCCAGCCCAAACACCATATCGACCTTATTGGGGTCGTAATAACCGAGATTATGGCCTGTCCCCATGCCAACCTCGAGCACGCGCCCCTCGCAATGCGGCACGACTTTTTCACGCTGTTTCAAAATCGGCTTGGTGCCGCACGCCGCTCCGATAAGGCGCGGTAGAACATGTTTTTCGTATAAGCCCATAACGCTCTCCCTCACTATCGGGAAAGCGTGGCACAGATTGATATGGATTTGAAGCGGGTTTTAACCTCAGCTTTAACCGCTGACCAGTGCCGTGTAATCATCCATCAGGTTTTTGGAAATTTCGGACGGGGTGAATTTATACGGGCCGATTTCAGAGACCGGCGTCACTTCGGCCGCCGTGCCGGTGATGAAACATTCGGAAAAATCTGCAAGCTCTTCGGGCATAATGGCGCGCTCGACAATTTCATGACCGCGCGCACGGGCCAGCTCAATCACCGTGCGCCGTGTGATGCCATCAAGAAAACAATCGGGCGTCGGTGTATGGATAACGCCGTCTTGCACGAAAAACATATTGGCGCCGGTCGCTTCCGCCACTTGGCCGCGATAATCCAGCATCATCGCATCGGCATAGCCCTTGCTCTCGGCTTCGTGCTTGGACAGGGTGCAAATCATATAAAGGCCGGCCGCTTTGGCATGGCACGGTGCCGTTTCCGGCGATGGGCGACGATATTTCGCCATATCAAGGCGAATGCCCTTCAAGCGCTCTTCGGGGTCGAAATAAGACGGCCATTCCCAAGCGGCAATGGCGACATTAATGCGGTTTTGCTGAGCTGAGACACCCATCATTTCACTACCGCGCCAAGCGACAGGGCGAATATAGCCATCGGTCAAACCATTGGCTTCCAGTGTTTTAATGCAAGCTTCATCGATTTCGTCAACGCTGTAAGGCAGTTCAAAGCCAAGCTCACGGGCTGAGTAGAACAGCCGCTCCGTATGCTCGCGCAGTTTGAAAATCGTACCATTATAAGCGCGCTCACCTTCAAACACGCAAGAGCCGTAATGTAATCCATGAGTCAGAACATGCACCTGGGTATCAGCCCAAGGTGACATCTCGCCATTCATCCAAATGAATCCATCGCGCTGGTCGAATGCAATGCTCACCAAATATCTCCCCAAGACGCCATATTGACGCCGTATATTTCGTGCTAGGATTATCAGTGAAGATAATTTATGTCAATAACACTGACCCTTTTTGGGGGCAGAGGTGACATTGGATGCATGATGAGCAAAGTGAAAAATATCGGCCATAATGACTTCAACGATGCGATTGAGCTGATGTTCTTTGCCTATCGCGATTTCATCGCTGACCCTGATGTCATTTTGGAGGCACATGGTTTTGGCCGCGCCCATCATCGCGTCTTGCATTTCGTGGCCGGCAATCCGGGCATTTCCATTGCCGATTTGCTGGATATTTTGCGCGTCACCAAACAAAGCTTGGCGCGCGTGCTGCGCGATTTGATTGATGGCGATTATATCGAACAACGCATCGGTGCCAGCGATCGGCGAAAACGGCTGCTGCATCTGACGGACAAGGGACTGGCCTTGCACGGCAAGCTGATTGCACCGCAAGAAAAACGCTTTGACGAAGTGTTGACCGCTATCGGCCCGCAAGCTTTTGAACAATGGAAAAAGACAATGCGGCTTGTCATCAATCGCGAAGACCGCGAAAATGTGGATGATTTGATTATTCGGTCGTTGCAAGCCCGCAGCGATGACGGAAAGTAAAGGCGCATGAGCCAACCGGACGAAACCACACCGCATATTTTGATTGTCGATGACGATACGCGCATCCGTGAATTACTGCAAAAATATCTCTCGGATAATGGCTATCGCACATCGACGGCGGGTGATGCGGTCGAAGCGCAAAGCAAAATGGATGCGCTGGAATATGATCTGCTGGTGCTTGACATTATGATGCCCGGCCTGACAGGACTTGAATTTACCGAAAAGCTGCGCGCCGCCGAAAATCCGGTGCCGATTTTGCTGCTCACCGCTTTGGCCGAAACCGAGCAGCGCATTGAAGGCCTGTCGATTGGTGCCGATGATTA
The DNA here is from genome assembly GCA_949498175.1 of Alphaproteobacteria bacterium. Lineage (GTDB taxonomy): Bacteria > Pseudomonadota > Alphaproteobacteria > RS24 > RS24 > UBA8337. Next base: position 3,536 of record CATDDF010000059.1, read on the forward strand.
CCTGCCCAAACCCTTCGACCCGAAAGAATTACTGCTGCGGGTGCAAAGTATTTTGCGGCGCAGCGTGTCTGATGAGGCGGCCATTGCCCCGCCCGAAGAAGTGCATTTTGGCGACCATGTGTTCCGCTTTGAGCGCGGCGAACTGACCCGCGCCGGTGCGCGTATTACCCTGACAACGCGCGAAATTGAGGTGTTGCGTTGTTTGACGCAAGCACCGGGACGCATTGTCACGCGGGCCGAACTCGCCGATGGAGAAGATATTTCAGAACGCGCCATTGATGTGCAAATCAATCGCCTGCGCCGCAAAATAGAGGCCGATCCGCGCGACCCGATTTACCTGCAAACCGTGCGCGGTGCAGGTTATGTGCTGAGGACGGATTAGCCATGTGGTTCTCGCCCGCCGCCTTTTTGAAAACCTATATGCCGACGGGCCTGTTTCCGCGCTCGCTGCTGATTATCGTCATGCCGGTGGTGGTGACGCAAATCGTTGTCGCTTTTGTGTTTATGGAGCGCCATTGGTCAACCGTGACGCAAAGACTGTCGCGCGCTGTTGTGTCCGATATCTCCATGCTGGTCGATTTGCGCATGCGCGAACAAGGCGGCGATGGCGAATTGTTAAGCCAAATGGCCGGTGATGCGTTTTCCATGTCGGTCGCCTTTTTGCCAGGCGAGAGCCTGCCGCCCTCGGGCGAAACACCGATTGTCGCACTCTTGCATCAATCTTTATCGCGCGAATTGAGCCAGCAAGTGGCGCGCCCCTTTTGGGTCGATACGCAAACCTATGACAATTACGTTGATATCCGCGTGCTTCTGCCCGGCGAGGTGATGCGGGTATTGGCACAAAGAAAGCGTGTTTACGCCACCAACACCCATATCTTCATGATTTGGATGGTCGGCACATCAGTCATTTTGCTGATGGTATCGGGCGTATTCTTACGCAATCAAATTCGTCCGATTCAACGCCTTGCCGAAGCGGCTGAGGAGTTCGGCAAAGGACGAGATATGCCGAATTTCCGCCCTGCCGGTGCAACGGAAGTGCGCAGTGCTGCGGCTTCTTTCATCGAAATGCGAGACCGTATTGAGCGCCAGATTGAGCAGCGCACCACCATGCTGGCCGGGGTGAGCCATGATTTGCGCACGCCGCTGACGCGCCTGAAATTGCAATTGGCCATGCTGCCGGAAGGGCCGGAAATTGAAGAATTGAATACGGACATATCCGAAATGGAGGATATGCTTGATGATTATTTGGCCTTTGCGCGCGGCTATCAGGGCGAGACCGCAACCGAGGCCGAACTCGAGCCCTTTATCAATCAGATTCATCATGACGCCGAACGACGCTGGCCAAATGTGCAAATTCGGCTGACAGATGTGCTTGACCGCTCGGTCTCAATTAAATCCAACGCTTTTCGACGTTGCCTTAATAATTTGATCAATAATGCCTGCAGTCA
>CATDDF010000060.1 GCA_949498175.1 Alphaproteobacteria bacterium
CGGTCTGGTTTACATTATTCTTACTATGGTGATTTTGCTTTCGGCCATTTGGCTTGGCCTGTCACTGGCCGACCGTTTGGTATCACCGATCGGACGACTTATTCGTATGACCCGGCGCTTGGGCGAAGGGGATTTGACGGCGCGGGTGGAAACCCGAACATTGCGCGGCAATGACGAGATTACGCAGCTGGCCGAAACTTTTAACGAGATGGCCGAGCGCTTGGGCGAACAGCAAGCCGATTTGAAAGAGACTCACGCCAGTCTTGATGAACGCAATAAATTCACAGAGGCGGTTTTGGCCGGCGTGTCGTCTGGGGTTATCGGTGTCGATGAGCAGGGTGTCATCAATCATGCCAATGATGTGGCCGGTGCGCTTTATAAAAAATCGGCTGAAGCCCTTATCGGTAAAAGTCTTCGCGAAGCCGCGCCGGAATTTTCCGGTATTTTGGCGGCGTTGGGTAGCGGTTCGGCGCGCCGTGTGTCCAATGAGTTCAATATTAATAATCCGGCTTTGAACGGGCATATTATTCGCGCCACGGCGCAGACCGCGCGCGGTTCGCAAGGCGGTTCCATCATCACATTTGATGATATTACCGATTTGATGACCGCGCAGCGAAATGCCGCTTGGTCGGATATTGCCCGTCGTATTGCCCATGAAATCAAAAACCCGCTAACGCCGATTCAGCTCTCTGCCGAGCGATTGCAGGCGCGCTTCGGGGAAAACACAGACGATAATCAAGATGTTTTCCGTCAATGCACTGAGACCATAATTCGCCAAGTGGAAGACATTGGCAAAATGGTTGACGAATTTGCCTCCTTTGCGCGCATGCCGGCGGCCCGCATGGCGAAAGTGAATTTGGCGGATGTCATTTCGGAAACGGTTTTGCTGCAGCGCGTCGCGCATCGCGATATCACCTATTCGGTCGGTGAGGTGCCGGAAGTCAATTTGGTCGGAGACCGCCGTCTCATCAGTCAGCTTATGACCAATATATTGAAAAACGCCGAAGAAGCGGTGCGCTGTGGCAATGGCGAAAAACGCATTGAAGTGTCAGTTGGCGAGAGCGATGGTGAAGTGACTTTATCGATCAGCGATACCGGCATTGGGTGGCCGAAGAAAAATCGCTACGACTTGCTGGAGCCTTATAACACCTCAAGGAAAGAGGGGACAGGGCTGGGCCTGTCGATTGTAAAAAAGATTATTGATGATCACGGTGGAAAGCTTGTTCTGAGCGATGCGCCGTGGTGTGCGTCTGGCGGAACCGGCGCAATGCTGCAAGTGGTGCTTCCCTTGCAGTCTTCTGAAGTGGTGGGCAAATCCAAAATGTTAGAGGAAATATGATGTTTGGAGATGTGTTAATCGTTGATGATGAGCGTGACATTTGCGACCTGGTTGCCGGTGTTCTGGAAGATGAGGGCTATGAGGCGCGGATTGCGCAAGATAGCGACAGTGCGTTGCGGGAAATCACGCGCCGCTGTCCGGCTATGGTGCTGCTTGATGTTTGGCTGCAAGGCAGCCGATTGGATGGATTGGAAATTCTGAATATTTTACGCGAGCGTTATCCGAATTTGCCGGTGGTGATAATCTCAGGTCACGGCAATATTGATACGGCGGTGACCGCTATTCGGTCGGGAGCTTATGATTATATTGAGAAGCCCTTCAAGTCTAACAAGCTGTTGGTCACCGTGGCGCGTGCCATTGAGGCGGCTCGTTTGCAGCGCGAGAATGCCGAGTTGAAACGGCGCGCTGATGTCCAGCTGACTTTGGTTGGTAAGGCGAATGCGATGGAGCAATTAAGCACCAAGATTGACAAGCTGTCGCAGACCAAAAGCCGCGTTATGATTGTTGGCCCGTCAGGGTCGGGCAAGGAAGCGGCAGCACATCAATTGCACGCCCGTTCACCGCGGGCGACGGGTAATTTCATATCCGTGCATACGGCCATGCTGGGCGATGATGTGGAGCAGATTGATCGCATGTTGTTCGGCTACGAAGATGATGGACAGATTGAGCCTGGGCTTTTTGAACAGGCACATGGCGGCACGCTCTATCTCGACGAGATATCCAGTTTTCCCGTTCGCCAGCAAAAGGCGATACTGAAAATGTTAATCGATGGCGGCGTAACCCGCATTGGCGGCAAGGATTTGGTGCAAATTGACTCGCGGATATTGTCGTCATGCAGTGGTGACCCTAAAAAACGCATTTCTGATGGTGTTCTGCGTGAGGATTTATATCATCGGCTCAATGTGATGACGCTGGAAGTGCCGGGGTTGAACAAACGCCGCGATGATATTCCGTATCTGGTCGAGCATTTCGTCCGCATGTTGGCGACGCAAATGAATATGCCTGTGCGCGAAGCCGGCAGTGATGTGATGGCGGTGCTGCAATCACATAATTGGCCCGGCAATGTGCGCCAATTACGAAACTGCATTGAACATATGATGCTGACGGCTCATGCCATGGGCGATGAGACCCTGACAATAGATCATTTGCCGAAAGAGATTTTGAGCGACACTGATGTCGCTGAAAATGTCGGACAATCGCGTCACATTATGTCGTTGCCCTTGCGTGATGCGCGCGAGTGTTTCGAACGCGATTATTTGGTGGCGCAAATCGAGCGGTTCTCTGGCAATATCTCGCGAACGGCGGAATTTGTCGGCATGGAGCGTTCGGCGCTGCACCGTAAAATGAAATCACTTGGAATATCCGGTGGTAATCATGCTAAAAGCCATGTTTAGCGAATAGCAATGGGGTTGAGGGACCGATGAAAGTCATTGTTTGTGGGGCCGGCCAAGTCGGCTTCGGTATTGCTCGGCATTTGGCCGGAGAAGGCAATGATGTCACGGTGGTTGACCGTGAAGCGTCACTCATGCAGCGCATCACCGATACGCTTGATGTGCGCCCGATTTTGGGGCATGGCGGACACCCCGAAGTATTGGAACAAGCCGGTGCGGCGGACGCCGATGTTCTGATAGCTGTTACTGCTTCAGATGAAGTGAATATGATTGCTTGCCAAACGGCGAAAACGCTCTTCAAAAAGCCGAAAACCATCGCTCGTGTGCGCGACCGCAATTATGTAAAAACAAAATGGCGCGGACTGTTCACCGAAGATGGCATTCCTATAGACGTGATTATTTCGCCGGAGGTAGAGGTGGCGAATGCTGTGATGCGCCGCCTGGCGCTGCCCGGCGCGTTTGACAGTTCCAGCTTTGCAGGTGGTGCGGTTGAGATGATTGGCGTGGCGATTGGCGAGGATTGTCCGGTAATTGATACGCCGCTCAATCAGCTGACCGGATTGTTTCCGGATTTGCAGGCCATAGTCGTAGGTCTCCGGCGCAATAATAGGGTTTACGTGCCGGATTTTGACGACACGATTCAGGTAGGTGACGAAGCTTTTCTGGTCACGGCCAGCAGCGATACGGAACGCACGCTAAAGATTTTCGGCCATGAGGAGCGCGAAGCACGCCGTATCGTCATGGTGGGCGGCGGCAATATCGGCTACCAAGTCGCTAAAGAATTGGACACGCAGGCGGGGCGCTATTCGCTGAGCCTTATTGAATCTAACCCGGAACGGGCGCGCACTGTGGCTGAAAAATTAGGCCGTTCAATCGTTTTGCAGGGCAGTGGTTTGTCGCCGGAAATTCTTGCAGAGGCGGGTATCCGGCAAGCTGATTTGGTGTTGGCGCTGACCAATGATGATCAAGTCAATATTCTGACCAATATGTTGGCTTTGCAAGAAGGCTGTCAGCGCGGTCTGTGCTTGATTAATGACAATAGCTTTCAAAATTTGGCCGGTGATTTCGGCATGGAAGTGTCCATAAACCCACGCGCCATTACCGTGTCGTCCGTGTTGTGCCATGTACGTCTTGGCAATGTGTTGCAAGTGCACGCGCTGAGCGATGAGTCAGCGGAAATGATTGAGGCTGAAATTCAAGAAGGTGCACCGATAGCGGGCAGCAAGCTGCGCGACCTCGACCTCGGCAGTTCTATGCGCATCGGCGCGGTTTATCGCAAAGGCAAATTAATCATGCCGCGCGGCGGCACGGAGCTGAAGCCTGGCGATCGCGTTATCATGTTTGTGACGGCTGATGGCATTGAACAGTTTGAAAGCTTGCTTATCAGTAAAGAAAAGAAATAATCAATGCGCTTGGGAGCCATCCTTTTCACATTAGGTTATGGCGGATGCATGATTGCTTTGCTGATGGTGCTGCCGTGGATTGCCAGCTTGCTGGACCCAAGCTTTGCCCATGCCGGTAACTTCGCCATCGGCCTCATGTTAACCGCTTTTGTGTCGGGCGCTTTATTGTTGAGCGGCTATACAAGTCGCCGGCATCGGGCTAACGGCATAGAGCTTTTGCTCATCATGGTTTTGTTCTGGAGTTTCCTGCCGGTCATTGCGGCCATTCCTTTTATCGGCGCATCGCAAATTGATGGATTGGTTGCGGCCTATTTCGAAGCGGTTTCTGCCCTCACCACATCAGGCGGTACCATGTTGTCCGCACCGCAAGCCGAGGCGACGCCGATTTTATTATGGCGCGCCGTATTAAGCTGGCTTGGGGGGCTTTGGACTTTGGTTTTCGCGGTTGCCGTCTTGGCTCCTTTCGGCATTGGTGGCATTACGCTCATCGGCAGTCCGCTTTTGCAACACGAGGAAAACGCACCACTGTCATCGCGTTTGGGGCGGCCTTTGCGGCTTATTTTGCCGGTCTATCTGTTGTTCACAGTGCTTGGTATTATCGCGCTGCTCGCCTTTGGTAGCCCACTGGTTGAGGCGACTTGCCTCGCTTTGTCTGCCATTTCAACAAGCGGCATGAGTGTTCACGAACAAAGCCTTGCAGATTTATTGAGCGGCGGCGGGCAGGGTGTGATGGCGCTGTTGTGCTTTATCGGCTCCATCAGCGTGCCGATGCTGATGGTGCTGACATTGGGGCGCGAGGCGCGCAGCAGTTTTCAAGTTACCGAGATGCGCGTATTCATCGCTTTGGTGTTGATATATGGCGGAATTACATTTTTCACTTTGCCGAACAGCAGCGGCATTGGCGTGTTGTGGCAATCGATTTCGTTGCACAGCACTGCCGGATTTAATTTTCTCGCCACCGATGAACTGGCAGGCTGGCCTATTGTTTGGGTCATGTTGCCTGTCTTGATAGGCGGCATGGCTCTCTCAACCAGTGGCGGTGTTAAGGTTATGCGCGCCATAATTCTGGCGAAAGATTTGGGCAGTGAATTGGGTAAACTGTCTTATCCTTCATCCGTGCATCCTTTGTCATTGGAGGGAAGGCACTTGCAAGATCGAGATTTTAACGCCGCTTGGGCATTCACCGCCATTTTCATTCTTTTTGTGAGTGTCGGTATTTTGTTGCTCGGCTTGTTCGGCACGACGCTGGCTGAAGCATGGCCGATTGTTTTGGGCGCGCTGACCAACAGCCTAGCTATTGCCGGTCATCTCGATATGCCGCTCGGATTTGCCGCAATGTCCGGCGGTTTGCAAATCACCATTGCGCTGCTAATGATTGCCGGGCGCATTGAACTATTGATTTTAATGGTCTTATTTACGTCATCTTTTTGGCGATATATGCGCTGATCGGAGCTGAAAATCGCATGAGCCGCATTGCTTATATTGACGGTGTTTATCAACCGCTGAACTTGCCGGGAATATTGGTAGAAGATCGCGGCTATCAATTTGCCGATGGCGTTTATGAAGTTTGCGCCATTCGCAATGGGAGGCTGCTTGATGAGGCGCGCCATCTCGATCGTTTGGAATATTCGTTGGGCGAGGTGGCCATGCCGATGCCGATGCCGCGCGCTGCTTTGCAACAAGTAATGCGCGAAACCATCCGGCGTAATCGCATTCATAGCGGCATACTTTATATGCAAGTATCGCGCGGCGTCGCACCACGCGAGCATATGTATGATGCGTCCTTGAAGCCGGTGTTGGTGATGACGGCGCGGCCAATCTCGGCGGAACGCCGTATGCAAATTATGAAAAAGGGCATTTCGGTGATTTCCGTGCCCGACCAACGCTGGGCGCGCTGCGATATTAAATCCATCAGCCTGCTTCCTAATGTTTTGGCGCGTCAGTCGGCGCGTAATGCCAATGTGCAGGAAGCTTGGCAAACTGATGGGGAGGGCATGGTGACCGAGGGTGCTGCCACCAATGCTTGGATTGTTGATGCAAAAAGTGTGTTGCGCACGCGACCGGCCGATAATGATATTCTGAATGGCATTGTGCGGCAGGTTTTGCTCGATTGCGTTGCCGATTTGGGCCTGAAATTTGAAGAAAAACCTTTTTCACTTGCTGAAGCATTGGCGGCTGAAGAGTGCTTTTCGACCGCCTCAACCATGTCGGTGTTTCCCGTCATTGCCATTGACGGCCATAAAATAGGGGATGGCAAGCCGGGTGAGGTCGCAAAAATGCTTTCCAACGCTTATGACACAGTCGAAAAGAAACTTACTAAAAATTGAAAATTAGCTAGGTTTCAAATGGTAGTTGTGCCAATCTTTTGGGGTTAATGCGTCGCGGAGAGGAGGGCCGCGTCAATAAAGTAACAGGACGCAACCTCCACCGTCCGCAGAATAAACTGGGTAAACCAATGTCTTCAACGACCGACTCCCTGGAGGCTTCGTTCCTCGACCATGTTTGTGAACAAAAGCTGGCTTTGACCATATTTCTGGTCAATGGCGTGAAATTGCAGGGAACCATTACATGGGTTGATGCTACATCCATGCTGCTAAGCCGTGACGGCCATTCGCAGCTGGTTTATAAGCACGCTATTTCGACCATTATGCCAAACAGTCCGGTAGAAATCGCCATCGCTTAAGCGTCTTTTTCTGCCTTTTTGGCGGCTTGCCAAAACGCTTCGAGTTCTTCGAGCGATAATGTTTGCTTGTCGCTTTGCGCCGCCAGCGCTTCAAGGTGCTTGAAGCGGGAAATAAACTTGCCATTTGTTCGGCGCACAGCCTTTTCAGGGTCAATCTTGAGATGACGGGCAATATTGGCGACGACAAACAGCAAATCGCCGATTTCGTCTTCGATAGCGTCGGCTGATCCGCCTTTGATAGCCTCGCGCACTTCATCGATTTCTTCCTGCAATTTGTCGAAAACCGGCTCAATATCCGGCCAATCGAAGCCGATGCGCGCGGCGCGGTTCTGAATTTTGACGGCGCGACTGAGGCCGGGAAGGGCAAGAGGAATATCATCCATCAGGCTGTCCGACGCGGCTTTGCCTTTTTTAGCTTTTTCCTGCGCTTTTATTTCTTCCCAGCTTTGCCGCACCGCTTCCGGATTAACGGCATCACCATTGCCAAAAACATGCGGGTGGCGGCGTATCATTTTATCGACAATCGCGTCGACAACATCGTCAAAGGCAAAAAGATCGGCTTCTTCGGCCATGCGGGCGTGGAAGACCACCTGCAGCAACAAGTCGCCAAGCTCTTCTTTCAAATCATCCATGTCACCGCGCTCAATCGCGTCGGTCACCTCATAGGCTTCTTCCAGCGTATAGGGCGTAATGGAGGTAAAGTCCTGCTGCAAATCCCACGGGCAGCCGGTTTCCGGCGTCCGGAGAGCGGCCATAATTGATTTTAGTTTGTTGATTGCTGCCACAGTCCCGACACCTTTCTCTGTCCGGAAGCATCATCTTATGATTCTTCCAACAGTGACATTAATCAGAAACGGGCGCCGCAAACCGGACAAGCCGACCGCGTCAATCAGTCGATGGTGGCGCTATAGCTCGATGAATCAATTGTTATCGACAGTGATGAACTGGGCGGGCAGGTAAATGACCCGTCAAGTTCCACCAAAGAGGCAATTTCAGTTAAACGGTTGGCGCTGACTGCGCTGGCGCCGTTAATGCTTATCGCAATGGTCGCATCTGAAGCAATATCTTCAGCCATACCAACACGGTATCCATCTGACCCGCAATCCCATTCGGCTACCGATTGAGCGGCCATGGAGAAGCTAGGGGCGAGCAGCAAGCCAGCTGCAACATAGAAAGTTTTGGCGTATTTCATTTTGTATCGCCTTTACATAAATGACGCATAATAAATATTATGACAAATTATTAGTTACATGACGGTAGGTCGGCACAAGCATAATAAATCGTATTGCTTGTACTGGTTCCCCAACATTTAAAAAACCCATTCTTGTAGCGCGAATAATTTGTCCCGCCGCCGAAATTATGAGTGAGAATCCACTCGCCAATTTTGACTTATTTATTTTTACACCACACAACTTGAATAAAATAACAGCTTCTTAATAAAACTCCAACCCGTCAAATGCCGGAACTACATTTTCAGGTAGCTCGTTGCATAAATGTTGATAATCCAAATCGACATGCAAATTGGTCAAAATCGCGCGCTTTGGCTTGAATCGTTCAATTTCGGCGAGCGTCCGATCGAGGTGAAAATGTGTCGGATGTGGGTCGCGCCGCAAAGCATCCACCACCCAACAATCCAAACCTTCAAGCAATGAACAACTTTCTTCCGGTATATCACTGATATCGCTTGAATAAGCGACATTACCGATACGAAAACCCAGCGAGTCAATCCGGCCGTGTATTTGGCGGAATGGCGTTGCCGTAATGGCACCCCCCTCACCCGACACGGTGATGTCTTGGTATGGCTTTTTGATTCGATTATCCTTCAAAATGGCCGGATATAGAGTGCCTGCGCTTTGTTCAAAGCAATAGCCGAAGCGATTGGTCAGGGTTTTCGAGGTAGCTTCATCCATCCATACCTCGATGCGCTTTTGTTTGGCGTAAACCATGGCGCGAACATCATCAATGCCATGCGTTTGGTCGGCATGATCATGCGAATAAAGAATAGCATCGAGCCAGGTCACATTGGCATCGATCAGCTGATTGCGCATATCTGGTGAGGTGTCAATCAGCACATTGGTAGTGCCGCCTGCGGTTTTGTTTTGCACCAATAAAGAGCATCTTGTGCGTCGGTTTTTCGGGTTGTCAGGGTCGCAATAGCCCCAATTGCCATCCAAACGCGGCACACCGCCGGATGACCCGCATCCCAAAATCCGAAAGCTCAAACTCATGCAGCGGCCGGTCTTTTCGCTTTGCTAAACAGCTTGAAAAAATTATCGCTGGTAATGCGCGCCAATTTTTCGGTTGAAACACCTTTTAATTCCGCCAGCACAGCAGCCGTGTCAGCAACGAATGACGGTTCATTGCGCTTGCCACGATGCGGCACCGGAGCGAGAAACGGTGCATCGGTCTCGACCAGCAGCCGTTCAAGCGGAATTGCCCTAATGGTGTCACGCAAATCGGTGGCGTTTTTAAACGTCGCAATGCCGCTTATGGAAATGTAAAAACCGATATCAAGTGCTCGCCGCGCCAACTCAGGGCCGGCGGTAAAGCAATGGATAAGGCCGGGATAGTCGCCCTTCTTCATTTCATCTTCGAGAATATCGGCCGTGTCCTGATCGGCATCGCGCGCATGAACAATTAGCGGCAAGCGACTTTCGCGACAGGCTTCAATATGGGCGCGAAAATTGCGCTGTTGCGCTTCGCGTGGGCTGTGCTCGTAAAAATAGTCAAGGCCGGTCTCGCCAATGCCGACCACTTTTTCGTGTTCTGCCAGCGCGACCAGCTGCGCTGCATCCGTTTCCGGTTCGCGCCCCGCCTCATGCGGATGAATGCCGACCGAACAAACCAGCGCATCGCTGGTCTCCGCCAATGCAATGATTTTTTCGGCTTCGGTGATTTTGGTTGATATGGTCACCATCAAATCGACGCCTGCCGCTTTCGCGCGCGCCAGCACGTCGCTGCGGTCGGCATCGAAATCCTTAAAATCCAAATGGCAATGGCTATCAACCAGCATATCAACCTCTATATATATTGCCCGTCATCAACCGTAATGGTCGAACCGGTCATCCCGCTTCCCTGCGGGCCGGCAAGCAACAATAAAGCGCCGTCCAAATCTTCTTTACCGGCCAGCCGACGGCGCGGCCAGCTTGCAATCTGTTTTTTACCGCCATCGGTTTGCCACCAAAAGTCATTTATTTCGGTTTCAATATAACCCGGACAAATGGCGTTGACGTTAATATTTGCCCGCGCCCATTCGCGCGCCAATCCGCGCGTCATCATGGCAATGCCGGCCTTTGAGGCGCAATAAGGGGTCAGCCCGGGAAGAACTTTATGGCCGCCAACCGAAGCGATGTTGATAATGCGTGCCGCAGAACCCTGTGCAATGTGATGGCGGGCAAATTCAGTGGCGAGGAAAAACGGTGCCGTCAGATTTGTGCCCAAGACTTGATGAAAATCTTCCGGCGCATAATCGAGCGCAGCTTTGTCGACATTCATACCGGCATTATTGACCAAAATATCCGGCATGAAATCTTTTTCACGCAATGTTTCGTAAAAATCGCCCAATTTATCCAAATCGGTAACGTCGAGCGAGACGGCGAGAGCTGTGCCGCCCTGCCCGTTAATCTCAGCTTCCAATTCAGCCAATTTTTCGGCGCGCCGAGCGGTTATGACGACACGCGCACCGGCAGCAGCCAAAACTTGTGCAAAGCGTACGCCAAGGCCTGAGCTGGCGCCGGTGACCAACGCCGTATGTCCGTTTAAATCTGTATTGGTCGAGATGTTTCCCACGTTTTTGCTCTCCTTTTTTCGCTGCGCACTTTGACATTGTTCGGCTTTCTTTGCCACAATAAAGCAAAGCGGGAGAAAATGATGAGCAATGCTGAAACAGAAAACCTGCCGGTGCTGCAGCTGGATGTGATTTCCGACGTTATTTGCCCGTGGTGCTTCATCGGCAAACGTAAACTGGATGCCGCATTGGAAGGCCTCGAAAACGTGCGCATAAATTTAATGTGGCGCCCCTATCAGCTTTATCCCGACACGCCGCCTGAAGGGGCTGATTTGACCGCAAAAATGAAACAAAGATATGGCGAAGCAGGTGCCAAACAAATGCGCGACAATATTAAGGCCGCCGCTGAAGGCACGGATATTAATTTTGCCTTTGATAAGATTAAAATTACGCCCAATACACTCAACGCACACCGGCTTATTCGGTGGGCGGCCAGCACCGGCCAGCAACATATGATTGCCGAAGCTTTGTTTTCGGCGCATTTCGAGCAAGGTCGCAATATTGGAGATGTCGCCGTGCTGCTGGAAATTGCCGGTCTGCATGGCATGGATGTGCCGCTTTTGGCGGAGTTGTTTGACGGAGTCAATGATATTGAGGCAACACGCAATGATGATGCGGCGGCGCGCGATTTGGGCGTGCATGGTGTGCCGGCCTTTCTCGCCGGTGGCAAGTTTTTGCTAATGGGCGCGCAAGAGCCGGAATATCTCAATCGATTTATTGAAAAAGCGCGGCAAAAACTGGCCGTGCAATAGCTAGTACGCCAATTCGGCCAATTGCCGCGCGACCAGTGCTGAAATGCGCAAACGCTCATCGGCATCCTCGGCTTTGGCGCGAAACACCAAGCTCTGGTCAGGACGAATTTTGATACGCGTCTGATTTTCTGCCACATGAGCGATAAGTTTTTCAGGATTGGCAAATAGCTGATTGCGAAAAACCACCGCTATGCCCTTCGGACCGGCGTCGATTTTCTCAATGCCCGCTGCGAGACAGTCTATCTTTATGGCAAGAACGGCAAGTAAATGCTGCACTTCCTCAGGCAATGGACCAAAACGATCAATCACTTCAGCGGCAAACGCGTCAATATCGGCGCGCGCGTTCAGGCTCGACAAGCGCCGATACAGCCCCATACGCAAATCCAAATCGGGGACATAATCTTCCGGTATCAAAACCGAAATGCCGACATTGATTTGTGGGGCCCAGCTTTCTTGAGCGGCCTCGCCTTGTCGTTCTGCAACGGCTTCTTCCAACATTGCTTGGTAAAGCTCATAGCCGACTTCTTTGATATGCCCCGATTGCTCTTCGCCGACCAAATTGCCGGCCCCGCGCAAATCAAGGTCATAAGAAGCCAGATTGAACCCGGCACCCAGGCTGTCGAGCGACTGCATAACCTTAAGCCGTTTCTCAGCAGATTCCGTTAAACCATTGTTTTCATTATAAGTAAGATATCCATACGCACGTGTTTTGGAGCGTCCGACGCGGCCGCGCATTTGATAAAGCTGCGCCAGGCCAAACATATCGGCGCGATGAATGACAATGGTGTTGGCCGAAGGAATATCCAATCCGCTTTCAATGATCGATGTTGAGAGCAGCACATCATATTGACCGTCATAAAAGGCATTCATGCGGGTTTCCAGCTCTCCACCGGCCATTTGACCGTGCGCGGTCACATATTTCACCTCCGGCACGGTTTCGCTCAAATAGGCCTCCATATCGGGCAAATCGGCAATGCGCGGCACAATAATAAAGCTTTGTCCGGTGCGATATTTCTCTCGTAATAGCGCTTCACGAATACCGACCGCATCAAATGGCGTCACATAGGTGCGCACAGCGAGGCGATCAACCGGCGGTGTCGCGATAAGCGACAGGTCGCGAACGCCGGTTAATGCCATTTGCAGCGTGCGCGGAATGGGCGTCGCGGTCAGTGTCAACATATGCACTTCAGCGCGCAAGGCTTTCAAGCGCTCTTTATGCGCCACCCCGAAATGCTGCTCTTCGTCGACAATCACCAACCCAAGTCGCGAGAATTCTATGTTTTTCGCCAGCAAAGCATGCGTGCCGATGACAATATCGACGGCACCCGATTTCAGCCCCTCTTTGGTTTCCGCAGCCCGCGCCGTGCCGACCAAACGGGACAATTCAGCAATTTCCACCGGCATGCCGGCAAAACGCTCAGTAAAAGTTTTGGCGTGTTGGCGCGCCAGCAGCGTTGTTGGCGCAATGATAGCCACCTGCTTTCCCGACATGGCGGCAATAAACGCGGCGCGCAAACCGACTTCAGTTTTGCCGAAGCCGACATCGCCACAAATCAAACGGTCCATTGGGCGACCGCTGGCCAAATCATCAATGACGGCCTCAATGGCATCAATTTGGTCTTCGGTCTCTTCAAACGGAAAACGCGCCGCGAATTCATCATAGAGACCGATATCCGGTGTCATCACCTCGCCGTCGCGCATGGCGCGCTCAGCCGCGGTTTTTATCAATTCATCTGCAATGAGTTTGATTTTTTCCTTGAGCCGCGCTTTGCGCATCTGCCAAGCGACGCCGCCGATTTTATCCAGCGTCACCGTCATATCATCACCACCGAAGCGACTCAGCAATTCAATATTCTCAACCGGCAGAAAAAGACGCGAGTCGCCGTGATAAATCAGCTTCAAGCAATCATGCGGCGCGCCGCCGACATTAATGGTCTGCAGCCCCTCAAAACGGCCAATGCCGTGCTCAACATGCACCACATGATCGCCGGGTGTCAGGCTGCTGGCCTCGGTCAGGAAGTTTTCGGCTTTCTTACGACCCGGGCGCCGCACCATGCGATCGCCGAGAATATCTTGCTCGGTCAACACGCTCAGTTCTTCCGCCACAAAACCATTATCCATCGCGATGATGGCCATACGGGCGCCCTGCCCTTGCTGCGGCGCTTGCCAGCCATCAATGCGCTGCACCGGCGGCGCACCATGTTCTTTCAAAAGCGTTTCCAGTCGTTCCATTGCCCCATAACTTGAAGCCACCAAAAGCACATGGCGACCGGCGGCCCGTTCCGCCGCCATATGGGTGACAACGGCATCAAACAAATTTATGTCTTTCTGCTTGCGCTCGGCGGCAAAGCTGCGGCCCGCGCGACCCGACAGGTTTTCGCCATCGGGGTGTTCAAAAGCACCGATGCTGCGCCAGCGCGTATCGTTCACGCGCTGCGTCCATTCCGCATCAAGCAGGTAGAGCGCTTCCGGCGGTAAAGGCTTAATGATGCGCCGCCCGTCGCTCTCTTTCATACCGGCCTGCATGGCCTCGTCGCGCGCTTGATAATAATCGGCGATTTGCTCGTAACGTTCTTGCAGCGCTGCTTCGGTTTGGTCATCGGCGATATAAAGCGCCGCACCGCAATGGTCGAACAAAGTCTCCAGCCCGTCGTGAAACAGCGGCAACCAATGCTCCATGCCTTGATAGCGTGCGCCATCACTGATGGCAGCATAAAGCGGGTCTTCGTCCATAACCGTGCCGAAGGCTTGCACATAGCCACGCCGAAACCGTAAAACCGTTTCTTCATCAAGGTGAATTTCACCGGCGGCGGTCAGTGTCAATTCGCTTAGCTGACCGATGGTGCGCTGGCTTTCCGGCTCAAATGGGCGAATGGATTCCAGCGTATCGCCGAATAAATCAAGCCTCACAGGTGTTTCACTGCCCGGCGCAAATAAATCGATAATGCCGCCGCGCACGGCATAATCGCCGGGCTCCATAACGGTGGAGCAGCGGCTATAGCCATTGCTGCTCAAAAAGCCGGTCAGAGCGTCAACATCGATATTATTGCCGGGCCGCAAAGCCAGGGACAATCCGGCCAACATTTGACGCGGCGGCAGGCGTTGTGCCGCTGCCGATATGGTGGTGATCAGAATATGCGGCGTGCCCTCGAGTAGCGGCAATTGCGCCAATGTTGCCATACGCTCGGACATGACGGCGACTTGCGGCGACAGGCGGTCATAAGGCAAGCAGTCCCAAGCCGGTAAATAGAGCGTGGTGATATCAGGTGCGAAAAAACCCAGCATATTGCGCATGGCGGTGGCGGCGGAGGCATCGCGCCCAATATAGATCAGCCGGTCGCCCTCCAAGCGCGCCATATCGGCCAGCACCAAAGGCTGATAGCCCTCAGGCGCACCGCCAACGGCCAATCGGCCTTTATGCGAAATCAGTTTTTCAATCTGCGCGTTTATCAATTCTGCCTCTTTTCTTATTGGCAGCTTACATATGCTCCAGGCTCAACAGACGATCGAGCAGCGGCGAGCGCACCTCATCAGGCACATCTTCCCGCCCCGTGGCCCAGCTGAACAGTTTATCATCGGGCAATTCGAGAATACGCTGATAATCGGCCAAATCATCTTGCGGCAAGTCGGCCAGCACGGTGTCGGCAAATTTGCCGAAGATAATATCCATTTCCTTAATGCCGCGATGGCACGAGCGGAAATGCAATTTACGGCGTTCAGCGTCAAGCTCTTGTGTCATTTTTGAACCTCTGACGGGGGTTATAGCAGAGCCGGGCGGAATGTCATCTGCCCGTTGCCAGTCTGATATAAGGCCTTTTCTGTGCTAGTCTAATGACGATTCATGGCTGTGAGAGACCAATGCGCCCGACACTGCTCGATAAATTATTCGCCGATGCCACAACCCTGCCGGGCATTGGGCCGAAGCTGGGCAAAATTCTGGGCGAATTCACCGGCGATAAAATTATCGATCTGCTTTTCCACCTGCCAAGCAATCTGATTGACCGCCAATATCGCCCGTCTTTGACCGAAGTCGAGGATGGGCGCATTGCGACTTTTGAAGTCGAGGTGATGAAGCATGAAGCACCCAGACGCCGTAATTTGCCCTATCGCATTTTATGCGGCAATGAGACCGGCTATTTATCGCTGGTGTTTTTCCATGCGCGCGGAGATTGGCTGGGTAAAGCCATGCCCGAAGGGGCAAAGCGCATGGTGTCGGGACGTGTTGAGCGGTTTCGTGACCAATTGCAGATTGTTCATCCCGATCACATGCTGCCACAAGCCGAGTTTGATAAATTGCCGATTGTCGAGCCGGTTTATCCGCTAACGGCTGGCCTGTCTGCCAAAGTATTGATGAAGGCCATTCAAGCCGCTTTGCCGCAAGTGCCGGAATTGCCCGAATGGCAGGAAGAGGAATGGCTGAAAAAGCAAGGCTGGTCGGATTGGCGAAGCGCGACACAGGCGGCGCATCGGCCTGAAAATATGGCGGCTTTGGAACCGACGCATTTGGCGCGCGCACGCCTTGCCTATGATGAATTGCTGGCGCATCAATTGGTGCTGGCCTTGGTGCGCCGCGACCGTAAAAAACAACAAGGCCGCGCTTATCAATCAGCTGAGGCATTACAGAAGCGTTTGCGCGAGTTATTGCCCTTCCCGCTTACAGGTTCGCAAGAAAGCGCGATTGCCGATATTGAAATGGACATGTCGGCGCCGATGCGCATGCTGCGCTTGCTGCAAGGCGATGTCGGCAGCGGCAAGACCGTGGTCGCGGTGATGGCTATGCTGCAAGCTGTCGCTAATGGCGCGCAAGCGGCGCTCATGGCACCGACTGAAATATTGGCGCGCCAACATGCTGAAACGCTGGGGCCATGGCTTGATGAATTGGGCATTTCTTGGCAATTAATGACGGCGCGCAATAAAGGCAAATTGCGCAAAGAAAGCCTTGATGCTCTGGCTTCGGGCGATGTGCAAATTGCCATCGGCACGCATGCGCTGTTTCAAGGTGATGTCGCCTTTGCCGATTTGGGGCTGGCCGTTGTTGATGAGCAGCATCGTTTTGGCGTGCAGCAGCGCATGGCGCTGTCCACCAAAGGCAATGGTGTTGACGTGCTGGTGATGACGGCAACGCCGATTCCGCGCACGCTGACGCTTACGGCTTATGGCGATATGGATGTCTCGCGCATGCCCGATAAGCCTCCCGGCCGCAAACCGGTCGATACGCGGGTCATCTCAATGGACCGTTATGACGATGTGGCGCAAGGACTTGGCAATGCGCTGCAAGATGGCGCGCGGGTCTATTGGGTTTGCCCGCTGGTCAGCGAAAGCGAATTGGTTGATTTGGCGGCGGCAGAAGACCGCGCCAATGCGCTGCGCGCCATTTATGGCGACAAGGTGGGGCTGGTGCATGGGCAGATGAAGGCGGCGGACAAAGACGCGGTGATGGCGCGTTTTGCAAGCGGCGAGATTTCCATTTTGGTGGCAACAACCGTGATTGAGGTCGGTGTGAATGTGCCGGAAGCCACCGTAATGGTGATTGAGCATGCTGAGCGTTTCGGTCTGGCGCAATTGCATCAGTTACGCGGACGGGTTGGGCGCGGGCTTGATAAATCAAGCTGCGTGTTGCTCTATCGCGGGCCGCTTGGCGAAACGGCGAAAGCCCGTTTGGGCATCATGCGCGAAACCGAAGACGGTTTTAAGATTGCCGAGGAAGATTTGCGTTTGCGCGGAGCCGGTGAGGTGTTGGGCACGCGGCAAAGCGGCTTGCCCGCCTTTCGCCTCGCTGATTTGGAGGCGCATGCCGATTTGCTGCCGGCCGTGCATGATGATGTGAAATTGCTGCTGGAGCGCGACCCGCTTTTGAAAAGCCCGCGCGGTGAGGCGCTTCGTGTTTTGCTTTATCTGTTCCGCCGCGATGAAGCGATACGGTTTTTGCAATCAGGCTAATCGCCCTTATCGCTTTCCTCATCGGCCAGACCGGCCGAGATGACGAGCCGCGCCCCCTCTTCCACCGTCATATCGAGAATGGTCAGCTCGTCTTCCGGCACGAACAGCAAAAACCCCGATGTCGGATTGGGTGTGGTGGGCAGAAACACGCCGACCATTTTCTTGCCGGTCGCCTCATTGACACGGCGGTCAGCCGCCTTGGTGACAAAGGCAATGGCATTCAGCCCTTTGCGCGGATATTCAATCAGCGCGACTTGGCTGAAGCTGGCCCCGTCTTCGCGTACGGCGGTTTGAAAGATTTGCCGCAACGCCGTGTAGACCGTGCCCGCCATCGGAATTTGGCGAATGAGCCGGTCGGCCAATGCCAACAAGCCACGTCCCAAAAAATTCGCTGTCAACCCGCCGATTATGGTCAGCAGCACCAGTGCCAGCACCACGCCGACCCCCGGCACATCGACCGGCAGATAAGTGGTCGGCCAGTAAATTTCAGGTATCCACGGGCGGAAATAGCCGTCGAGAAATTCGACGAACCACAGCATCAAATAAAAGGTGATGTAAATCGGTGCGGTGACGACAAGGCCGGTGAGGAAATAGGTGCGCAGTGCGCCCAATAAGGTGCGCCGTTTCTTTTTCGGCGGGTCGAGTATCTCACTCATGGACAGATTATGCGATGATTCCGCGCCTCACTTCAAAGGTTAGAGGAATTCGAAAAGCCAACCGACGTCGAGACCGTCCATAAGCGTGTTGTCTTCATCAAGCGTGCCCAAATCAATGATGCGCGCTTTTATAGCCTTCTTACTAAGCCCGCTTTGCTCCCCCAAATCCACCAGTGAGGCAAACGGCTTTTTATCAACCCGCAGGGTAAAGTCTTGCCTGTTGTTGGCGTTACCGTTGTTCTTTTGGGTGCGTTAACAAAGACACGTCGAAACAGGATACTTGGAACCTGCTGCGAAAGTAACGTGTCTTGGTTAAATTTTCGTTAACGCGCCCTCCCCATGTGGAATTCAAGAACATGCTTAAGTAAACAAGCCGCGCCCTTCCCGCTTCTCCATTGGGGAAAGGTTCAGCTTTACGCGACAAATCGTCAGCACACGCAACAAACAAGGGGTACGCGAGAGCCATAACTTTTTTATTGCTGTTTCGGCTCTCAAAATTGAGTTTTAGCCAAGCTACCCTCACGCGCAAGAAAGCTAATTTTTTTTATTTGTCTTAAAGTAAATAAGTTAAATGGAGCGCAATAGCCCTGCTTTCAGACCCTTTGCGCTTGCTTAACCGCCTTTCCGGTGGCAGGGTTCGCGGCATGGGAGAGCTTTCAAAACAGCAATTTGAAGAGCGGCTGGCGGCCATGTGCGCGCGCCGGTTTGATGCGCCTATCGAACATTTGAAGCGTCTTTCAGGCGGGGCCAGTCAAGAAAGCTGGAGATTTGTTTGCGGCGGCCAAGCTTATGTGCTGCGGCGAAATCCGCGCGGGGTGCAGACCTCGCAAAATGCCCTGCCGAAAGCCAGTGAGGCGGCGATTATCACCGCCGCCGCCGAGGCCGGAATCGCCGTGCCGAGAATCAGCTTCATTTGCGACGATGATGACGGCATTGGCGAAGCCTATGTGATGGACTTTATCGAGGGCGAGACCATAGCGCGCAAAATCCTGCGCGATGAAGAATTCGACAATGTGCGTGGCGGCTTGGCGGCGCAATGCGGCAGCATGCTGGCCGCGCTGCACAATATAGATGTCTCTACCCTGCCGGACTTGCCGTTCAGCGATGCGGAAGGTGAGCTGGAGAAATATGCCGGATATTTGCAAGCCGGTGGGCATCCATTTCCGGTGTTCGAATTGGCCATTAAATGGCTGCGCGACAATCTGCCGGAAAAGCGCGCGCCGTCTCTGGTGCATGGCGATTTTCGCAACGGCAATATCATGGTGTCGCCGCAAGACGGGTTGGTGGCCCTGCTCGATTGGGAACTCACCCATATTGGTGACCCGATGGAAGACCTCGGCTGGCCGTGCGTGCCAAGCTGGCGTTTCGGGCAGCATGATATGCCGGTCGGCGGCTTCGGTGCGCGTGCCGATATGTATGCCGCCTATCGCGCTGCCGGTGGAGAGATTGACGAGAAGGCGACGCGCTTTTGGGAAATTCTCGGCACATTGAAATGGGGCATTATGTGCGGCGTGTTGATGGTCTCGGCCTTTGAAAGCGGCGCTGACCCCTCAATCGAGCGCGGCTCTATCGGGCGGCGCGCTTCGGAAACCGAAATCGACCTGTTACGCATGCTGATGGGAGAAGACTGATGCAAGACAAGCCGTCCGCCGAAAAACTTCTCGCCGCCGCGCGCGCTTTTTTGAACGAAACAGCCATGCCGCAACTTTCCGGCCATGCCGCTTTTCATGCCCGTGTCGCCGGCAATGTTTTGGATATATTGGCGCGCGAGTTGAAACTGGCGCCGGGTTTCAATCGGGCCGAAACGGCGCGGCTCGAATCACTGCTCGGCGAAAGCGGCAGTTTGGAAGAATTGAACCGCAAACTTTGTGACAAAATCGCGTCAGGCGAGATGGATTTATCGAATGAAAAGCTGAAATCCCACCTGATTAAGACTACAATGGGCAAGCTGGCCATAGACCAGCCGCGCTATCAAGGGTATAAAACGGCCAAGGCCAATGGATGGCCTGAAGAAGACTCTGGAGAGATTATCAAATGAAGAAAATTCTTATTCCTGTCGTGTTGAGCCTGGCTGTTGCCGGTTGTGGCATTATCGATATCCCGTTTATTCCGGGCATCTAACAACATCATAAAGAGCGCATGAAACGGCGATACAGCCACGGCGCGACAATATGATTATAAATCAGGCCGGTCATGCCTCGCATGATCGGCCAATTTATTGCGTGGGCCAGATATTTGAATTTGGGCAAGCGCAGCCACATGGCGATAAACGCCTCCACACCGACCAGCATTTTGCCGTCTTCCTCGGCATGGATACGGCGGAACAAACTATCGCGCTGATAGCCCGACGGGCAGCTATCCGTGGCGATATTCTCAAACACCAAATTGTCGATATGCGCCGCCGCCGCCATATTTTCATACATAGCCACTTCCGGCCCGCAAATGGAGCAGTCGCCATTGTAATAGACGGTGAGAAGCGGTCTCAATTAACCGCCCCGCCGACATCTTCAGGCTTACCTTCGCGCAACGCCACCAAATATTCGATAATCATGTCCCACGCCTTCAGGCCATCGACATCACCGGCGGCGGCGAACTCGGCCGCGCGCATGGTGGCAATCACCTCGGCGTCTTCGCCATATTGCCGGGTTAAAGTGGCAGCCGCTTGCACCACCATTTCACGCACTTGCTTTTCAGCTTCTTCCAACTCACTCATGCGCCTTTATATAAGGCAATCGAGCGGCTATTCCACTGTGACAGATTTGGCCAAATTGCGCGGCTGGTCGACATCCGTGCCTTTGGCGACGGCGGCATAATAAGCCAGTAATTGCAGCGGCAGCGCATAAAGTATCGGCGTGATGAAAGGGTCAAGCACCGGCAGCTTTATCGTCGCCATGCAGCCCTCGCCCGCTTTGGCGATGCCCTCTTCACTGCCCAGCATGATAACCTTGCCGCCGCGTGCCAGCACCTCCTGCATGTTGGAGACGGTTTTCTCAAACAACTCATCATCAGGCGCAATGGTGATAATGGGGACATTCTCATCGACTAAAGCAATTGAGCCGTGTTTCAATTCACCGGCGGCAAAACCTTCGGCATGAATATAAGAAATCTCTTTCAGCTTTAACGCACCCTCAAGCGCCAGCGGCCACATGGTGTTGCGACCGATGAACAATGCGCTGCTGTAATCGGCAAAGCCTTTGGCAATTTCTTCAATCTCTTCTTCGCAATTCAGCACATCATTGGCGAGACGCGGTGTTGTCAAAAGCAAATCGGTCAGTCGCGCTTCTTCGGCGGCATCAATCGTGCCCTTCACGCGACCCAGGCCGATTGCCAATGAGGCCAGCGCGCCCAATTGCGCGGTAAAGGCTTTAGTAGATGCGACGCCGATTTCCGGCCCGGCATAAGTCGGGAAGGTCAAATCAACTTCGCGCGTGATGGAGCTTTCCGGCACATTAACCACGCCAATGGTTTGCAAGCCATGCGCCTTGCAGTGCTGTAGCGCGGCCAGTGTGTCGGCGGTTTCACCCGATTGCGATACAAACACTGCCAAGCAATCTTCATCCATCGGCGCGTCGCGATAACGAAATTCAGAAGCAATATCAATTGAAGCGGGAATACGTGCATAGCGCTCAATCCAATTACGCCCGACCTGCGCAGCAAAATAGGCCGTGCCGCAAGCCACCAAAATAACCCGATTGATTTTGCTGAAATCAAGGTCATTGGCAGGCAGCAAAACACCGTTGGCTTCCGGATCAATATATTGCCCGAATGTGCGCGACAGCACGTCGGGCTGCTCGTGAATCTCTTTTGCCATGAAATGACGATAATTGCCTTTATCCACCATGGCGGCAGAGGCATCGACCGTTTCAATCGGACGTTCAGCCGGCGCGTCAGAGCCGAGCGCATAAATTTCCGCCCCGTCGCGGCGCATAATCGCCCAATCGCCATCGGCAAGATAGCAAATGCGATTGGTAAAAGGCGCGAGCGCAAAGGCATCAGAACCGAGATACATTTCCCCGTCACCATGCCCGATGGCCAACGGGCTGCCCTGCCGCGCAACGATGATTTCATTTTCATTGCCGTCAATAATCAGGGCAATGGCATAAGCGCCGTCAAGCGCGGCAAATGTGGTGGCTGCTGCTTGCTTCACATCGCCCGCGCCGTTCAGGTTCTTGGAAAACAAATGCGCGATGACTTCCGTATCCGTATCAGACGAAAAACTGACGCCATCGGCGATAAGCTGTTCTTTCAACTCTTTATAATTCTCGATAATGCCGTTATGCACGACCGCAACGCGCTCACCGCGATGCGGATGCGCATTGGCCTTAATGGCCGGCCCATGTGTTGCCCAACGTGTATGGCCAATGCCGATGCTGCCTTGCAATGGGCGTTCGTTCAGTTCCTCGCGCAACGCGTCGAGCTTGCCCTCGGCGCGGCGGCGCATCAGCTGGCCGTCAGCAATGGTCGCAATGCCTGCACTGTCATAGCCGCGATATTCCAGTCGTTTCAGGCCGTCAAAAATAGACTGAGTGACATCGTTTTTGCCGATGACGCCAATAATACCACACATAATTAGCTGTCCTTTTTCTCATTCTTGGCGCGGAATTTTTTGCCCCAGCCTTTTATCTCGCGCTCAGGCGCGCGGATGACCACCAATGCGTCATCGGGCACATCTTTTGACACGGCAGAAGACGAGCCGAGATAAGCCCCCTTGCCAATTGTCACAGGCGCAATCAAAGAGGAATTTGAGCCGATAAATGCGCCATCACCGATTTTGGTCAGATGCTTGTTATAGCCGTCATAATTGCAGGTAATTGTGCCGGCCCCGATATTCACATCCATGCCCAGCTCGGCATCGCCGATATAAGACAAGTGACTGACCTTCGCGCCCTTACCGATATCGGCTTTTTTTGTCTCGACAAAATTACCGATTTTCGCCTCATCACCGACTTTCGTGCCGGGCCGTAACCGCGCATAAGGGCCGATTTGCGCATCTTGACCGATACTCACACCTTCAAGATGGGTGAAAGCTTTGATGGTGGTGCCCTGCCCGATACTGACGCCGACATTGATTTTGACATGCGGTTCAAGCATCACATCGGTGGCAATTTCCGTATCAAAACTGAGAAATACACTGTCGGGGTCTTGCATACCGACACCGGCTTCGAGGAATTTCTGACGCAAACGATTTTGCATAAGTGCCTCGGCCTTTGCCTGACCGGCGCGGCTGTCAACGCCAATGGTATCTTCGGCATTTGCCATAACGAGGGCCGTGCTGTCACCGCCGCCATGCGCCAGCGCGACAAAATCGGGCAAGTAATACTCGCCTTGCGCATTGTCATTGCTCAGCTGCGGCAGGTATTTCTCGAGCGCGGTGCGTGATAGACCCATGGCCCCTCCATTGCACAATGTGATGGCACGGGTCGCTTCATCGGCATCTTTAAATTCAATAATTGCGGTCGGCGTGTCGCCTTGCAACGCGACGCGCCCATAGGCGGCGGCGTCTTCCGGTTCAAACCCTAATACGGTCACATCAGCCGAACTCTCGGCCAAGCCTAGCAGTAACTCAGGGCGCATGAGTGGCGTATCACCAAACATCACGACAAAGCGGTCATGCTTTCCGGAAGCGTCAAAAGCCGCGCGCACTGCATCGCCCGTGCCAAGCTGTTCTTTTTGAATGGCATGGGTGGTTTTAATGCCTTGCGCATCGGCATAATCGCGCACCGCATCTTGATCGGGCGCGGTGACGAGCAAGACTTCGCTCGCCCCGGCCTCAGCCGCTGCCGCCATAGCATGACCAAGCATCGGACGGCCGGCAATTTCATGCAGCACTTTCGGCAGCGCAGATTTCATGCGCGTGCCCTTACCGGCGGCAAGAATAATGGCGGCGAATTTCTGTGTCATCAAAACCTCTTAAACTTGGCCCTGTATAGGCGGCGTTGAAGAGATAGCGAAATCAAACAGTTTTGCGCTTTGTTACGGTAAAAGGGCTTGGTGAACGAAGTGAACCCTAGCCCGCCTTCCGCCAGCGCAGTGAGCGAAGCGAACGAAGTCGGCTTTATCGGCCGGCTTCCAAAGGGGCAAGGCACACATGGCTCATTTGATTCACCAAGTGTTTTTAGCCTCCGCCAGTGAAGCCTCAACCCAGTTGAGGCGAAGTCGGCCTAAGAAGCCAGCGCTTCCTCGCCGATATCTTCCAGCATTTCATTTCCGGCTTTGACGGCGTCAGACAGACCGCTGACGGCTGACAGCAGATTATGCGCATAGAACTGAGCCGATGCCATTTTGCGACGATCGAAATGCGGCTCAACAGAGCTTTGCGACACGGCATGCGCGCCGCGTGCCAAATAATGGCAGCCTGCCACCAAACCGAAAAGCCGCAGATAAGGCGTCGCACCGGCTAACACATCTAGTGACCCGCGCTGTTCGACAAGCCAATCGGTCGTGTCTTCCAAAATGTTGATTGAAGCAGTCAGTCGCCCAGCCACATCAACCAGCACCGGATTGTTTGACTGGCGACAGGTCTCAGCGGTCTCTTTCATCTCGCCAATATAGGCCTTGATGGTATCGCCATTGCCCAGCTTGCGGCCGACCAAATCCATGGCCTGAATACCGTTCGTGCCTTCATAAATGGTGAGAATACGGGCATCGCGCAAGAATTGCGCCGCTCCGGTTTCTTCAACAAAACCCATGCCGCCGTGAATTTGTACGCCAATGGCTGCGACCTCATTGGCGATGTCGGTGCTGAAAGCTTTGGAAATCGGCGTTAGCAAGTCATTTTTGGCTTTGGCGGCAGCGTCACCTGTCGAATGCGCCAAATCCGCCATCACGCCATTTTCATAGCAAATGGCGCGCGCCGCATCGGTCATGGCGCGCATGGTCAAAAGCATACGGCGCACATCCGGATGATTGATGATGGCAACGGCTTCGTTATCTTCCTTTCCGGCACCCGGCTTGCGGCCCTGCTTGCGCTCTTGCGCATAGGCCAAAGCATGCTGGGTTGCCGCTTCAGCAACACCGACACCCTGCAAGCCGACATGCAAACGGGCATTATTCATCATGGTGAACATGCAGGCCATGCCGCCGTTTTCAGGCCCCACCAGCCAGCCGGTCGCCCCGCCAGCTTCGCCAAAGGCCATGACACATGTCGGGCTGGCGTGAATGCCCAGCTTTTCTTCCAAGCCGATGCATTTCACATCATTGGCTGCACCTAAAGAACCGTCATCGTTAACCATGAATTTCGGCACAACAAAAAGCGAAATGCCTTTCGTGCCTTCCGGCGCGTTCGGCGTGCGGGCCAACACCAAATGAATGATGTTGTCGGTCATGTCGTGGTCGCCATAGGTAATATAAATTTTCGTGCCGGTGATTTTGTAGCTGCCGTCATCTTGCGGAATGGCTTTGGAGCGGATATTGCCGACATCGGAACCGGCATGCGGCTCGGTCAAATTCATCGTCGCCGACCATTCACCGGAAATGACGCGGCGCAGATATTTTTCTTTCTGCTCTTCCGTGGCATGCGCCGCCATGGCTTCAATGCCGCCATTGGAAAGCATTGGGCAAAGCTGAAAACCGATATTCGAATTCATCATTTCGGTGACCGCATTGGAGAGTGCCAAAGGCAGACCCTGCCCGCCATAGGCGCTTGGCGCGGCCAAAGTGGGCCAACCGCCGTCAATATATTTCGTGTAGGCGGTTTTGAAGCTTTCCGGCACTTTTACCCCGTCCTCAGTGAGGTGCGAGCCGGTTTGGTCACCTTCCCAATTGGCCGGAGCGACATAATCATTGGCCAGCTTAGCCGCCTCATCAAGAATGGCAGTCAACAAATCATCGGATAAATCTTCGTATTGGCCGCTATCAATCAGCCGTTGAAAACCTGCCTCTTGCATCAATGCAAACTCAATCGCCGAAACCGGTGCACGATAAGCCATTTCTATCTCCCGCTATTTCCGTTAACCTAAATCAACCTATGGCAATTGGCACGCATAATTTATGTGTCAAAAGGCCACAAGAATTGGGAGACAGAAATGACCGAATTTGCAAGCTGTTCAATCAGTGAAGGTATCGCAACCATTACACTTGATGACGGCAAAGCCAATGCTTTCAGCTTCGACATGATGGCGGCGATAAACCAAGCTATGGACGAGGCCGAAGCCGGCGCTGATGTCATTATCATTACCGGGCGTGACGGTGTGATGTGCGCCGGATTTGACCTCAAAGTCATGCAAAACGACGCAGATAAAGTGCCGGAAATGGTCGGCAATGGCGGCAAATTGCTGGTCCGCATTTTCAGCAGCAAAAAGCCGGTCATCATCGCTTCAACAGGACATGGCATTGCGGCCGGTGGCTTGCTGATGCTGGCGGCCGATTACCGCATCGGTGTTGATGCCGAAAGCCGCTACGGCTTGAACGAGTCAGCAATTGGCATGGTCTTACCGCCTTTTGGTTATGATTTGGCAGCCTTCAAAATTAACAATAAATATCTCGACCGATGCTTTGCTGGCGCTGAATTGATTGACCCGCAAACCGCCATCGAAGCGAGCTTTTTGGACGAGGTAGTAGCGTCCGACGATTTAATGAATCGCGCTTTGGAGAAAGCTGCTGAGATGCAAAAACTGGACGGCAAAGCCTTTGCCGGCAATAAAAAGCTGGTGCGCGGTGCATTGACCGCAAAAATGACTGCCGATTTGGAAAGCGGTAAGGGATTGCAAGTTGGCGGTTAGGTAGACTGCCGCAATAATGCTATCCTGCGATTCGTTGCAGGAGGTTATTGTGTCACTGGTTTCCAAGGCCGCACGTTCTGACATCGGCTCGGGTATCGCGATAGCACTTTTATCGCTGTCTTATGCTTTGTCCTATGGCGCCCTGCTATTCACATCACCACTGCTGACGCCCTATATCGGATATACGATTTCCGCTGCGCTCATTACGACGGTGGTAACCGGCGTCGCTGTTGCGTTTTTCTCGCGCATCAAATTTTCAATCGCCGGCCCCGACTCCAATTCGGTTGCCGTTTTGGCCAGCCTTTTCTTCCTGGTCTCCCAAAGTCTGGCTGACAAAGGCGTGGCGGGAGAAGCTCTGGCCCTTTCAACATTAACCATAATGGTCTTGATTACCTTGCTTACGGCCATTGTCATGTTTCTGCTTGGCTATTTCAGGCTAGGTAATTTCATCAGATTTGTGCCCATTTCAGTGGCCGGTGGCTTTCTCGCTGCGGCCGGCTGTCTCATGGTGAGCGGCGCAATTGTGCTGGCGACCGGCCTTGACCCCATGAATCCGGCAACATTCAATGAAATATCCGACCTGCAAATGGTCAAACTGACAGCGGTTCTGCTGCTCGCCATCATCTATTGGTATGTTTCAAGCTTTGTTGATAATAATTTGGCACTGCCGACAGCCATATTTGCCTCGATTTTCATTGCCCATGCGGTTTTTGCCTATAACGGCCTGTCGATAAAAGATGCGCAGTCCATGGGGCTCTTGCTGGAAGTTAGCGGCAAAACCAAGCTGTTTATTCCAGCCACACAGTCAATCTGGGATGCTGTCACCCTGTCAACATTCATTGAATTTCTGCCCGAAACTTTGGCCGTTATTGTTGTTGTCGGGCTTGCTATTCTGCTGATTATTGCCGGTGTTGAACTCGAAAAGAACTTCGATTCAGACTTAAATCATGAGCTAAAAATACATGGATATGCCATCGGCTTATCGGGAGTTTTAGGCGGATTTGCCGGTCTTGTTTCGCTCTCGCGATCTTTGCTTAATTCCGAAAAGAAAAGCCGTTTTCCCGTAGCCGCATTCTTGTCGACCCTATTATGCGTGGGGGTTTTCATTATTGGCGGGGATATTATCACCCTCCTCCCCCAAATATCGCTGGCCGCCATGGTGTTGTTTCTTGGCGCTCAAATCGCATTGCGCTGGATGGTCAGCACTTATAACACGCTCGACAGCATCGAATATTTCATGATTTTGGTGATTGCCGTCACCACACTCTATGCAGGATTTATCTTCGGTCTCGGGCTTGGCGTCGTAGCCGGTTGTATTTTGTTTGCGGCACGCGCCAGCATTATCAGCATTGTCAGATCGCAGCTTTCCGGCGAGGCATATCGCTCACGCGTTGTGCGCTCAACCGATGAAGAGGAATTTCTCGACGGCGCTCACAAAACAATTCGGATATATGAATTACAAGGCTTTTTGTTCTTCGGCACGGCGCATAATTTTTACACGCTGATTAAAGACCAGCTCGAAGATGAAAACGAAGATATCAGGCACCTTATTTTATCGTTTCGCCATGTCAGCGGCATTGACGCATCGGCCGAACAAATTCTGCAAAAGATTTTTTATGCAGCCGACAAACATAATTGCTCGATTTCAACCATTGAGCTGCCGAAGAGCGACCAGCTTAGCCTTGCCCGCTTGCTTCGACGCTCCCCTGCCCTGATTGCCGATCAAAACTACGCCGCCATTTATGATGCCATGGAGGCCATTGAAGAAAGCATGCTGCGCGAGCGTGCTTTTGACAATGCAGGCTCATTGCAGCGTTGGTTCGAAATGCGCTTTAACAATGCCGCGGCGGCCGAGGATTTGTTTAAAGCGCTTGAACAGACAGACTATCAAGATGGCGAGATTATTTGCCGCCAAGGAGAACAAGCCGATGAAATCTACTTCCTCGACCGCGGGCGCATTGATGTTGTGAGCCATGATGTGCCTGGACAGCCCTTCCGCATTTATTCCTATATGCGCCACACCATGCTCGGTGAAATGGGTTTTGTGCGCGGGGAAACCCGGAGTGCTGACCTCATTGCGCGTGGTCATACCGTTGTTTATTCGCTGTCTCGAGAGACCTATGACAAATTAGAGGCGGCGCGCGACCCGGCCATTGATGCGCTGCTGCAATTGGTATCGGTAACCTTGTCAGATCGAATTATCTCGGCCAATCGCACGATTGCTGAATTGCAGGCTTAAATTTGCGCCGTCGCCTCAACATTGCGGCCATGTTTTTCACGCGAAATACGATACCGTCGCATCATGGCAAAGGCTGAGAGATATAATATCGCTTCAAGCGGTGCGGCGAACAAAACCAAATCAACCAGCACTTCCGGCTCAACATCTTCGGGCTTGGCATTGCGTGGCAGATTGATAAGCGACAAGACCGCACCGGCAAGCATAATGCCGAGGCCGGTAACCATTTTTCCAGCAAAACCACGCGCTGCGAAAATAATACCCTCGCTGCGCCGCGACGTATCCACGGCGCTGTCTTCGACCACATCGGCCATCATTGAGCCGAACATGATACCAAAGACGATAACGAAAATCAGATTGGTGAAATTATGCGCCAAAATCATCGGGAACAGCATCGGGTTGCCATTCTCAGGCAGCACTTCGAAAAGGCGCGCAATGAGCAATGACGGCCCCCACAGCAAAATAAAAATAAATGTGCCAAGCGCTGCTCGGCGTTTGTCGAACCGCTCGCTTAACCCGCGCGCGACCGGCACGGCGCAAATGGCCGCCACCGCCTGAAGCATGGTAATGATGGCCAGTTGCGACGGCACTAATTCCCAAAAGAAGGTAGAAAAATAAATGCTTAAAGCGGCAGTGAAGCCGGAGGCTGTGCCGAAGAAAATCGAGGCCAGAAACAGCGCCATGAAATTATTGTTTTTCAAGACATCAACCACTTCGCGCACTACTTGCCGTGGCGACATCAGGTCTTTTTCCGGCGGCTTATGCAGATATGGAATGGTTTTATGCGTGCCGAGCGATGAGGCCAGCATGCCGACAAACATCAGGCAGGCGGCGGCAATGCCGTATTGACCATAGCCTGCAGCTTGCAAAATACCGTTACTGCCGTCTTCGGCTTGAAAAAAGAATGAGTAGCCGAGAAATGCCATGCCGATACCACCGAGCCAGCCAAACATGAAGCGTAAACCCATAAGGCCGGTGCGCTGGTCATAATCGGTCGTCAGTTCCGAAATAAGCGCCGTGTTCGGCACTTCGAAAAAGGTCAAGAAAATACGGATGGAAACCGCCATGAAGACAAGAAAGCCGAACATGGTCATTTCTGACTGCAGGACGAATTCAGGCGGATTCCACATCATCGCATAAGCAACACAAATCGGAATGATGGAGACATACATGAAGGGGTGTCGCCGCCCCCATTTAGACCGCCAATTATCTGACACATACCCGATTAGCGGATCGGTGACGGCATCGACAATTATCGCAATACTCAAAGCCAGGCTGGTCAGCATCGGCGACAGACCAAGCACTTGCGAATAGAAAATCAGAAGAAAATAGCTGAAACCGTTATCTTTAATGC
Source organism: Alphaproteobacteria bacterium (assembly GCA_949498175.1). Taxonomy (GTDB): domain Bacteria; phylum Pseudomonadota; class Alphaproteobacteria; order RS24; family RS24; genus UBA8337. The sequence goes on from CATDDF010000060.1 coordinate 30,262, forward strand.
CATATGGCGCCGCGCCAAGGCCGTAAAAAAACTTTATCCCACCGTCCAGTTTAAGGCCGTTCATTCAACTCTCCCAAATACGGTGAACAGCATTGACCAAATGAACAGCTATTGCAAATGGCGATACCCTGCCTAAACTGCATCATCAACCGGGGGGATAATATGGCCGACGATTTCAGTGATGGTTTGGCTGCGGGCGATCTGCAGTCGTTTTCAGATGCGGTGAACTTTGCCGCGCATATCGGCATTCAACTTGTGAAAGCCGAGAAAGACTGCATAGAGGGCAAGCTGCCGGTAAAAAAGGAGCTGACCAATCACCTGCCAAATGTGCATGGCGGCGCAATTATGTCATTTGCCGATGCCATGGGCGCAATCGGCGCGCATCTGAATACGCCGGAAGGCGCGGCCGGCACCACCACCATTGAGAGCAAAACCAATTTCATTAAGCCCGCTATGGAGGGTGATACGCTGCATGCGGTTTGCACGCCATTATCGGTCGGACGGCGTTTGTCTGTGTGGCAAACCGAAATCACCCGCGATGATGGCAAGCGTGTCGCCGTCGTTACCCAAACGCAAATCTACCTTTAGGCAATCTAAGCATCTGTTTTCCATAATTTTTTTGCTTAAAACAGAACGCGAAAAACCTTCACTTTTGCTTGCGACTGAATGATATTCTCCCTATTATGAAAATGTTTCACGATTACATTTGTGAATCGGGTTGTGTGGAGTAAATTTTGCCTAAAAAGCCGGTAAAAACACCGCTTATTTATGCGTTAGAACCGCGCCTGCTTTTTGACGGCGATTTAGGGGCTGATGTTGCCTCGGCGATTGTCTATCGCGACGGCAATAATGGGCCAGAGGCGCAAGCAGAGACTGACGCCGAAGCGCTTGCCGTAGCACCTGAAAATCAGCGCGAAAACATCACATTTGAATTCCATTCGGCGCGCTCTGCCATTGTCTTTATCGATGGCGCGCTGCAAGACACACAAACCCTTATCGATGCCGTCCCCGCCA
>CATDDF010000061.1 GCA_949498175.1 Alphaproteobacteria bacterium
CCTTCTTTGGCGCAGGAGTTTTACAATCGCGATTATTACGGCACGGTGAGCCATAATGTACGCGCCGTTTACAATTTCTATCTCGGTTATTTTGACGGTGTGCCGGCCAATTTGAACCCGCTGACGCCGGAGCGGCGCGCGCGCAATTATATGAATTTGGCAGGCGGGCCGGACAGGCTGATGCGCCATGCCAAACAAGCTATGCAAAAGGGTGATTATCGCTGGGCGGCGGAATTGCTGAATCATTATGTCTTCGCCAATCCGAAGAAAAAAGAAGCGCGCGCGCTGCTGGCCGATGCCTATGAGCAAATGGGCTATCAGGCGGAAAGCGGGCCGTGGCGCAATTTCTACCTCACCGGCGCGAAAGAATTGCGCGAGGGCGTAGACGTAGCGCGCGGCGCGCGTACGGCCAGCCCCGATATGGTGTCGAATGTGCCGACCTCCATGTTCCTCGACTTTATGGCGGTGCGCTTCAACCCTGAAGGGGCGGATGATTTGCAGGTGAAAATCAATCTCGACTTCACCGATACGAAAGAGCAATTCGTTCTCTCGCTCGACAATAGCGTGCTCAATAATATCCCGAACAAGCAGGATAAAAACGCCGATGCGACGCTGACGCTGACGCGCGCCATGTTCAACCAAGTGGCGCTGGGGGCGACCAGCTTTCCGAAGGAAATCGTCAAGGGCAATGTGCAAGTCGGTGGCAACCCGCTGGCGCTGATGAACGTGTTCAGCCGCCTTGATACCTTCCCGACCGATTTTGATATAGTTACGCCGTAAGCGAAAAAGCCCCATTCACTGAGTAGGGCTTTCAAGTTTTAGCCAACGTCCATCTGCGTCAGCAGATGGCGGCCCGTTTTGCGGCGCGGGCTAAAAGCACCGCCGACTTGTCGGCTTGGTGCGCCTTGCCCCAGCGAAGGGCGAAGCCCAAGTCGGGGCCACTAGGCCAAGCCTGCCGCAAAATAAAATCATGCCGCAAATGCAGCCAGACGTTTGGCGATAATCTCTTCGGCCTCTTTCACCATGCCGCCGACCAGCTCATCGCAAGTCGGGATATCGTGAATAAGGCCGGCGACCATGCCGCATGACCACGCACCGGCATCCATATCGCCATCGCTCATGATTTTCGGATACACGCCGGCAACCTCATCCATAATGTCATTGATTTGGATGTTCTCGCCGAGCTCTTTTTCCTTTTCCTGAATACGGGTGACCGCATCATTTTTCAGCACGCGCTCGGTATTGCGAAGCGGGCGCATAATCAGCGTGGTGTCCAATTCAGACGCGCCGACCAGTGCCTCTTTGACGTTTTGGTGCACCGGTGCTTCTTCGGTGGCGATGAAGCGCGTGCCCATATTGACGCCGTCCGCACCCAGCGCCAAAGCGGCGACCAGTTGTTGGGCATTGCCGATGCCGCCCGAGGCGACAAACGGAATGGACAATTCTTCGGCAGCGCGCGGCAACAAAATCATGTTGGGAATATCATCTTCACCGGGGTGACCGCCGCACTCAAAACCGTCAACCGATACGGCATCGCAACCGATACGCTCGGCTTTCAAAGAGTGGCGCACCGAGGTGCATTTGTGAATGACTTTAATGCCGGCTTCCTTCATCAGCGGCATATATTGCTCGGGGCTGCGACCGGCGGTTTCAACAATGCGCACACCACCGGCAATAATCGCTTCGATATAGCCCGGATAATCCGGATTGGCGAAGCCCGGCAAGAAGGTCAGGTTCACACCGAACGGCTTGTCGGTCATGTCATTGCATTTGGCAATTTCATTGGCCAAATCTTTCGGCGAGGGCTGCGTCAGGCCGGTAATGATGCCGAGGCCACCGGCATTGGAAACGGCAGCCGCCATTTCGGCAAAGCCGACATGGTGCATGCCGCCTTGAATGACCGGATGCTCAATGCCGAAAAGTTCAGTGATACGGGTTTTCATGTCTTTCTCCCTTGAAAAATCTGCCGCTATGTTACGCACGGCTGAAAAGAGTGCAATCAAAATTAACTTGTCGCGCCATTATTTCATTTGGTAGCTTCTCGCCAGCTCATTTATTTAAGGGAGATAGATATGGCTGAAGCATATATTGTTGCCGTGGGGCGCACCGCCGGTGGTCGCCGTGACGGCAAGCTGAAAGAATGGCATCCGGCCGATTTGGCAGGCAAGGTCATTGATGAATTGCTCGACCGTTCAGGCGCAGACCCTGAAATGGTCGAAGATGTGATCATGGGCTGCGTCACCCAAGTCGGGCAGCAAGCCGCCAATATCGGCCGCAATGCGGTTTTGTCGTCGCGTCTGCCGGAAAGCGTACCGGCCACCTCGGTCGACCGCCAATGCGGTTCGTCGCAACAATCCATCCATTTTGCGGCTCAGGCCGTGATGTCGGGCACTATGGATTGCGTTATCGCCGCCGGTGTTGAGAGCATGACCAATGTGCCGATGGGTTTGAATATTTCTTTGCCATTTAAAGAAGGTCACGGCTTTTATGTCTCTGACGCCATGCAGAAGCGTTATCCCGATGTGCAGTTCAGCCAATTTGCCGGTGCCGAAATGGTCGCCAAAAAATACGAGCTGACCAAAGATGAGATTGATGCTTACGCCTATCGCAGTCATGAGCGCGCCATTGCGGCGACGCAAGCCGGCGCTTTTGATGATGAGATTGTGCCGATTGAAGTGACCAATGAGGATGGCGATAAAGAGCTTCATAAAGTCGATGAAGGCATTCGCTTCGACGCCAGCCTGGAAGGCATTCAGGGCGTCAAGCTGTTGGCCGAAGGTGGGGTCATTACCGCCGCATCATCCAGCCAGATTTGCGACGGCGCATCGGGCGTGATGATTGTCAATGAAGAGGGTTTGAAAAAACTCAATGTGAAGCCATTGGCCAAAATCGTTCATTTGTCGGTCATGGGCCACGATCCGGTGATTATGCTGGAAGCACCAATTCCGGCGACCAAGCGCGCTTTGGATAAAGCCGGACTTTCGGTTGATGATATTGACCTGTTCGAAGTCAATGAAGCTTTCGGTTCTGTGCCGGTCGCCTATTGCAAAGAGCTAGGTGTTGATGGCGAGAAAATCAACGTGCATGGCGGAGCGATTGCGCTGGGCCATCCGCTCGGAGGCTCCGGCACAAAACTGATGGCAACTTTGGTCAGCGCGCTGAAGCGCAAAGGCGGCAAATACGGTTTGCAGACGATGTGCGAAGGCGGCGGCATGGCCAATGTCACGATTATTGAGAACCTGCAATAGTCGTAGGCCAATCAAAATCTAAAGCCCCGTCAGAAATGGCGGGGCTTTTTTGTTGCGCCGCAGGGGAGCAAAGCCATATGCTTTTTAAAACAATTAGGGAGAGCATTATGAGCCAAGCTGAATGTCCGCAAAAAGCGCCATATAAAACTGAAGTGAAAGCCGGTAAGCGCTATTTCTGGTGCAGTTGCGGTAAATCGGAAAATCAACCTTTTTGCGACGGCAAGCACAAAGATACCGGCTTTGAGCCCGTGCTTTACGAAGCTGCCCAGGATGGCGAGGTCTATTTTTGCGGCTGCAAAGCGACGGGTAAATCGCCCTCATGTGACGGAGCGCACAACAAGCTCTAATTTCTCAGCGCATATAGCGTGACTGCGGTCGCCGTTGCAACATTGAGCGTGGCAAATCCGGCATCATCGGCGACCGGCAGGCGCGCCAGCATATCGCAGGTTTCGCGCGTCAAGCGGCGCAGACCGGGGCCTTCCGCCCCCATCACCACGGCCAATGGCCGGTCTTTCGGCACGTCACCGATCAGCGTGTCGCCGCGTTCATCAAGCCCGACGCTCATATATCCCGCCTTGTGCAGCTTTTCCAAAGCGCGCGCCAAATTTGTAACCTGCGCCATCGGCACCACTTCCAGCGCCCCCGACGCGGTTTTGGCTAAGGTTCCGGATGGGGGTGGGCTGTTGCGGCGCGGCAGAATAATGCCGCCTGCGCCAAATACTGCGGCGGCGCGCAAAATGGCCCCGACATTGCGCGGGTCGGAAACTTGGTCAAGCAGCAGCAATAATTTGCCCGAGGCGGCCAAATCGGCCAAATCCGGTTCGGGCAGAGGTGCGGTTTCCAACACCATGCCCTGATGCACCGCATCGGCAGGCAAGAGCGCCGCCAATTGCTGCGCTTTCCTGATTTCCGGCGTAATTTTGCGGCGTGCCAACATTTCAGCCAGCTCATGCGCCGCATTTTCGGTCAAATAGAGGTTTTTTATGTGCCGTTTGGGGTTTTCCACAGCTGCGCGCACGGCATGGCTGCCATAAATATATAGCGGTGACGAATCTGCTAGAGTTTTTCTGTCTTTCTGGGGATTCTTGTGCTTGCGCTTGGCCATGCAATTCCTTATAAGGCTCATGACATTGCAGTGCAATCGTTCCGTCGCTGGACTGGTTTTCGCAAGAAAATGGAGTCAGCGGACGGGCTTTTGTGCTTGTGATTAATTGTAAAATCGCAGATTTCTGCGGAATTTCGATTTTACAACTCTTGGGGCGGAGGGATGCCCGAGTGGCTAAAGGGGACGGGCTGTAAACCCGTTGGCTATGCCTACGTTGGTTCGAATCCAACTCCCTCCACCACGCTAAAAGCACTTGGCAATTTATTGCTTCGTGCGCCTTGCGCCGGCAAACCGCCGATAGGCGGTAAGTCGGCAGCTAAAAGCACTTAGCGATTTATTGCTTCGTGCGCATTTAAGTGGAACGCCCCGCAAGGGGTAGAAGGGTAAGGCGGGTGTAGCTCAATGGTAGAGCAACAGCCTTCCAAGCTGAAGATGAGGGTTCGATTCCCTTCACCCGCTCCAATCCGCTCCATGAGGGGCAGAGGTCGGGCAAAACAGATGATTAACGGGGTGAGACCCGAGAGAAAGAGGAACGAAGATGTCGAAAGAGAAGTTTGAGCGGACTAAGCCGCACTGCAACATTGGCACGATTGGTCACGTTGACCATGGCAAGACGACGTTGACGGCGGCGATTACGAAGGTTCTGGCTGAGGCCGGTGGTGCTGAGTTTTCAGATTACTCTGACATTGATAA
>CATDDF010000062.1 GCA_949498175.1 Alphaproteobacteria bacterium
ACCTCAGCATCATCAAGGGCCGGTCGGTCGAGACGCAAAATGCGGGTTTCCAATTTCTGACCCGCCGCTTGGCGCGCCGCTATTGCCGTCTCAAAACCGGCCGCCACCTCAGCCCCCAAAAAATCGCGCACGGGGGTCAAGTCATCATCGGCAAAGGCGGTCAAAATCATTTCATAGGCGCGCGCCGCGCCGTCGAGGAAGCCCGCCTCGTCAAAGCCCGGGTCAATATCGTTGAAATAAGCAAGCCCGCGCCCCATTGGTGCTGCATCCTCATCTGCCACATCTGCTGCATCGCCCATTGCCGTCTCGGCCTCCGCTTTGTCGGCGGCGGCATTGGCGGTCGGCGGCGCGCTCGGCTTGGCCTGCGCGGGCGGGTTTTCGTAAGCGTCGCGATTTAGGCGATAGGCATCGGCGCGGCTGCCCGGTTTTTCATCATCATTGCGCGTGCCGAGCACCGACCGCAACCGCCAGCCAATAAGCACGACAATAATCAATAAAATAAGATTGAGCGGATCCATTAATCTGTCCTTTTTTCTGCCGCCATAATGGCCTTTTTTCCGGCAAATGCAAAGCGCTGGCGTTTCCGTCCGACTGCGTTATGCTGGCGCAGGAAAGGAGCTTTCATGGGCTTGCTTGCATTATTTCTGTTCATTGTCCTGCCGGTTATCGAAATTTATCTGTTTATCGAAATCGGCGGCGCGCTGGGCGCCGGATGGACAATTATTTTGGTTTTCCTGACCGCAGCCATTGGCGTTTCGGCCATGCGCCGTCAAGGCTTGGCGGTCTTGCAAGAGGCGCAAGCAGCGCAAAATGCCGGTCGTCCCCCCTTGGCCGCAGTAGCGCATGGCGTATTGATTTTGCTTGGCGGTCTCTTGCTGCTGGTGCCGGGCTTTTTCACGGACGGCTTGGGCTTTTTGTGCTTGTGGCGCCCGGCGCGGCGGGTTTTTATCGCCGCACTTTTGGAGACGCTTTTGCCGCATATTGTCCGCATTCGCCCGATGCGCCGGGCAAACCAGGCTTCGCCCGTGGCGCGCGAAAGCGACGATAAAACCATTGAGGGCGATTATCGCATTGATGATGAATAGGGCGGAATGCCGGCTCATATATTGCCGCTCAGGCCAGGGCAATTTCAGCTTTTCTTGCGCTCAAAACCGTTTATGGTCGCCCCACCAATAGGAGAAATAAATGTCAGAAACGCCGAATGAAAATCAAGCCGCCGAAGCCGCGGCGCCGGGCCTGCAAATTTTGGTGCAATATGTACGCGATTTATCGTTTGAAAATCCCGGCGCGCCGAATTTTGCGGAAATGCAACCCGATATTGGCGTCAATGCCAATGTCGGTGCCCGCAAATTATCCGATACGGATTATGAGGTCGGGCTGAAATTTCGTATTGAGGCGAAAAACGGCGATAATGTTCAATTCATTGCCGAGCTTGAATATTGCGGCGTGTTTCGCCTCATCAATATTCCCGAAAATGACACCAAGCCGGTGCTGCTGATTGAAGCGCCGCGCCAGCTTTTCCCCTTTGCGCGTCGTGTTTTGGCCGATGCGACACGCGATGGCGGCTATCCGCCCATCATGCTCGACCCGATCGACTTCATGGCGCTGTACCAGCAAAATGAGGCGGGCGGCTCTGCCGGAGGCACGGACGATGCGCCATCAGCTGCTGACAGTGCTGGCGATAACGAACCGATCAATTAGCCGGGTCGAGGCGCGTGACTTATCGCTCCGCCTCACCCTCATCATCTTGTAGCCATAGAGCACGCTGCGGCAGAGCCTGCAAAAAGGCCTGATGGGCAACGCGTTCAGCCGCGCTGAGGCGTGCCGGCAGCGGGGTTGGTCGGCGCTGACGCGCCGTGCGCCTTGGCGCATCTGTTTCTGCTGCGCCCGGCGCGGGCGCATGCGACCGGTCATTATCGGGGCGCGCTTGAAATACCAGGCCGGGTTGCCGCCCGCCCGACAATTCCAAATATACGCCGGCCAATAATTCACTATCGATGAGCGCGCCATGCAAATCACGGCCTGAATTGTCGACCCCAAAGCGGCGACACAGCGCATCCAGGCTGGCCGGCGCGCCGGGAAATTTTTTGCGTGCCAAGCTCAGCGTGTCGATAATCTCTGCCGCGCGCAAATCCTCGCGCCCCAAAAGCGCCAATTCGGCATTGAGGAATTTCATATCAAAAGCGGCATTGTGGATGATGAGGGGCGCGCCACTGACAAAGGCCAGAAAATCATCTGCAACTTCGGCAAAGCGCGGCTTATCGGCGAGGAATTTGGCGCTCAGCCCGTGCACCGCCTCGGCCTCGCGCGGCATATCGCGCTCAGGATTGACATAAGCATGATAGGTCTCGCCGGTCGGCAGGCGGTTGACCAGCTCCAAACAACCAATTTCGACAATGCGGTCGCCATTTGCCGGGTCAAGACCGGTCGTCTCCGTATCGAGAACAATTTCCCGCATCAGCCGCTTTCCTTAGGTTTTTTATCCTTTTGCGCCGTCTGAAACCGCGTCAGACGCGCCTCATAGGCCGCCCCTTTGCGACCTTTAACGGCCTCCAAAATAGCATGTATTTGGGTGCGCGCGTCCTCTATGGAAACCGAACTGTCCACAATAAAATCGGCTTTTTCACGCTTTTCCTCATCCGGCATCTGCTTGGCCAAAATATCGGCAAAGCGTGCTTCGCTCATGCCGTCCCGCGCCAAAACGCGCTGCTTTTGCATCTCAAAGGGCGCGGAGACCACCACCACGCAATCGACAAAGCCATCGCCGCCGGTTTCAAACAAAAGCGGAATATCCAACACCACAAGGGGGGCCTTATCGGCTTTGGCTTTGGTCAAAAAGTCAAACTGGCTTTGCCCGGCCAGCGGATGCACGATTGCCTCCAATTGTTTCAACTTATCGGCATGTTTCAAAACATGCTGCCCCAAAATGGCGCGATCGACCGCGTGATCGACAATCGCCTCGGGCACCAGCGCGCCAATCGGCGCCACCGCCGCGCCGCCTTTTTCATAGAGCGCGTGCACGGCCGCATCGGCGTCATAAACCGGCACGTCGGCTTCAGCGAATAATTGCGCCGTTGCCGATTTCCCCATGCCGATAGACCCTGTCAGGCCAATCAAATACATAACGCCCTATCCTTCCCGCGCCAAATCGGCAATCAACTTGTCGCGCAGTGCATCGGTGATTTGCGGCCGCGTGCCGTGCCAAATTTCGAAGGCCAAAGCCGCCTGCTGCAATAACATGCCGAGCCCGTCCACCCCAATATGCCCGGCCGCGCGCGCCGCCCGCAAAAGCGGTGTCTCCAGTGGCGCATAAACAATATCGCAAACCAACGCCTGCGGTGTCAGAGCGGCCAAAACCGCTTGCGGCAAATCCAAGGGCGGCTGACCGGCCATGCCGAGACTGGTCGTATTGACCAAAAGGCGGCACCCCTCGGCCATGGTGACGGGCTCGTGCCAATCACCAATCTGCACATGATCGGCCAATAATGACAGCGGCTCGGCATTTTGTCGCGTGCGATTGAGCAAGCGAATATCGCCCAGCCCGGCATCTCCCAAGGCGGCAATAATGGCGCGTGCCGCGCCGCCTGCGCCCAAAACCAGCGCCGGGCCGGTGCGCCAGTTTTTTTGCGCCAAAATTGCCGCCGCATCCAGTCCGGCAATAAAGCCCTCACCATCCGTATTGGCCCCCAGCAAACGGCCGCCCTGAAAACTGATTGTGTTGACCGCACCAAGCTTTTGC
>CATDDF010000063.1 GCA_949498175.1 Alphaproteobacteria bacterium
ATAATGTCGTGCTCCGACAAACGCTGCATATAGGCGGTCAGATTTTTCAAATCAGCATCAATCGGAATGCTGACTTTGGAAAGAAACAAGACCAAAGGATAAAAAATGCAATCGACATAACGCAATTCATCACCGCAAATGAAATCTTGTCCCACCAATTGGCTGTCGAGCCAAGCAAACCCATCTTCCGTATTGCGCTTCATCGGCGCGCCAATGGTCTCATCAATCCGCATACGCGAGCGGAAAAAATCGGCGCCCTCCGTATTGCGGAAACCCGCCATGCCGGGGGCAAATATCAAATAATCGCATTGCCGCATACGCATGCGCGTATGGGCACGCTCGGCTGCATTATTTCCGACAAGCACGGGATCAGGCTTCAACTCTTCCAAATATTCGGCAATCGCTGCCACTTCGGCAATCACTTGCCCGTCTTCCAATTCAATGCAGGGCAATTGGCCGGCCGGATTGGTTTTGACATAATCATCGCCGCGATTTTCGCCGCCAATCAAATCGACGCTGATGGTCTCAACTTCAATCTGTTTGATGGCGATAATGTTTTCCAAAGCGCGCGGATTGGGCGCGTTCACCGCTGTGTAAAGCTTAATCATGTTTCCCCCGATAAACCTTAAGACAGGCTGAGCATGTGAGCTTGTTCAAATGCCTTCAGCTCGTCGAACCGGCCTTCGCGAATTTTGTTCGGCCATTCGGCATCGGTCAATAACGCGCGACCGACGCCGACCAAATCAAATTCTTCGCGCTCCAAGCGCTCAATCAAACCGTCAATCGGCGCGGCTTCCGAGCTTTCGCCACCCATGCCGGCAACGAACTCGCCGGTCAAACCGACAGAACCGACGGTAATGGTCGGCAAGCCCATCAGCTTTTTGGTCCAACCGGCAAAATTCAAGTCAGAGCCTTCAAATTCCGGTTCCCAAAAGCGCCGCGTCGAGCAATCAAAGCAGTCAATACCGGCATCGACCATAGGCTGCAAAAACGCCTTCAGCTTATCGGGGTCGGTCGCCATTTTATGTTCAAAGTCTTGCTGCTTCCATTGCGACAGGCGAATGATGAGCGGGAAGTCTTTGCCGACAGCGGCGCGCGCTTTTTCGATAATCTCAACTGCAAAGGCTGTCCGTTCTTCCAGCATGCCGCCATATTCATCATCACGAATATTTGTGCCTTCCCAGAAGAAGGTGTCAATTAGATAGCCATGCGCGCCGTGAAATTGCACCCCGTCAAAACCGGCTTCGCGCGCCGCGACCGTGCCTTTGGCAAAAGCATCGGCAATATCGGCGATGTCTTGTTTGGTCATCGCTTCACCGACTTCCCGGCCTGGATATTTAAGACCGGACGGCGATAAGGTGCTGGCTTCCGGATTAAGGCCGGTGCCGTCGCGGCGCATCGAACCGGTGTGCCAAAGCTGCGGCATAATCAGGCCACCTGCATCATGCACTTCATCAGCGACGCGCTTCCAACCGGCCAAAGCGTCCGAGGTATGAAAATCAGGGATGTTCGGATCCATACTGGCGGACGGATGGTCAATGGTTGTGCCCTCAGTAATAATCAAACCGACCCCACCCTCAGCACGGCGGCGATAATAAGCGGCGACATCATCGGTCGGATGACCACCGGGCGAATGGCTGCGCGTCATCGGTGCCATCACAATGCGATTGGGAATTTCCAGGCCGTTTAGCGTGAAAGGTGAAAACAAAGCAGGATATTGCGTCATCAAGGTGTCCTATTCATTAAATCCGGCAACAAATTTGCAGAGCGCTATCACAAAATCAAGTAATTGGTGCTATATTACATGTTAACTGAACTCTCTTTTGGAGCGCGCCATGATTGAAAGAAAAGCAAAATACCAAATCGGCGACGTAGTAAAACATCGCTTTTTTGATTTTCGCGGCGTTATTTTTGACGTCGATCCGACTTTTGCCAATACCGAGGAGTGGTGGCAATCCATTCCAGCAGAAGTGCGGCCGCGGAAAGATCAGCCGTTTTACCATCTGCTTGCTGAAAATGAAGAAACCGAATATATCGCCTATGTTTCGGAACAAAACCTGCTGCGCGACACAAGCGAGGAGCCGGTTCGACACCCACAAGTCGATGAAATTTTCGGCAGCTTCGACGGCGCACGTTATGAAGTGCGCGTCGATAACACGCATTAGGATGCCGCTTCGCCATGATTAGACCGGTGCTGCGCTTTTTCGGGCGACTCATCATTAAATATCTCGAAAAACCGATACTCAATTATCGGTCCTATCAATTCATTCCGCTGGCTGAATTGGAAGCGTGCTTGCAGCCGGGCGATGTTTTGCTGGTCGAGGGCAACCAGCGGATTTCCTCGGCGATAAAATACCTTACCCAGTCAACATGGTCGCATGCCGCTTATTATGTCGGTCGCGATGCCGGATTGCGCGACAAGCACGGCCATCCCGCCGCTTTGGTTGAGGCCGATTTGACCGATGGTGTTATTGCCGCCTCGCTGACCAAATATCTCGGTTACAATACACGCATTTGCCGCCCTGCCCTGATTACTGAAGAAGACCGCACCATTGTCAGCGATTACATCATCAAATCCATCGGGCAATCTTACGATGTCAAAAATGTCGTCGATTTGGCGCGCTATCTCTTGCCGCAGCCGCCCGTGCCGGTGCGCTGGCGGCGGCGTATGATTGCGCTGGGCAGCGGTGAGCCGACGCAGGCCATTTGTTCAACCTTGATTGCACGCGCCTTCCAATTCGTTCACTATCCGATTTTACCAGATGTCACGCGAGAAAATCAGCGCGAAATTATGCATATCCGTCACCACTCCTTGTTCACGCCGCGCGATTTTGATGTCTCGCCCTATTTCAATATCGTCAAGCCGACGATTGAAAAGCGGCCGGATTATAAGCAGTTTGAGTGGCAGAACCGGCGCGAAACACGAGGCGATGAAGAGGTTGAAAAGCCCCATGCGTCGTGACCACAAGCCTTATTCCATGCGTTTGCTTGTCAATTTCATCCGCCGCTTTTACACACGCTGGCGCATTCATCCGCAATTTGCTTCGGTCGGCAGCGGCCTCGAAATCATCGGCCCGCATCGACTGGAAATTTGGGGTGATGATATTCACCTCGGTGACAATGTGCATATTCAAACATCTCGTGGGCAAATGTCACGCCTATGCACCTGGCCGAATGAGACGGGACGTCGCGGGCGCATTGATATTGGCAGCCACACATTGCTGACTCCTGGCTTACAGATTATATCGGCTGACCATGTATCGATTGGCGATAATGTTATGATTGCTAGTCGTGTCTATATTTCCGACAGCGATTGGCACGAAATTTACGACCGCCTCGCCTCTCCGGGTCCGCGCGCGCCGGTGCATATTGGTGAAAATGTCTGGCTTGGCGAGGGCGTTAAGGTTTGTAAAGGTGTCACAATCGGCGCGAATAGTGTTATTGGTGCAGGGTCAGTGGTCACAAAAGATATTCCGACCGATGTTATTGCGGCGGGCAATCCTGCCAAGCCGCTCCGTACGCTTGAAGAAGGACGCCCCATAAGAAAGCGTGAAGCCATGTTTAAAGATATAAAAGAATACAATAAAACAATGCGTTATTTACACTACTTAAACCATAAAGGTAATGGCGTTTTTGGCTGGATTCGGCAAATCATACTGCCATCACGGAAAGGATAATTGATGCCCTTCGCGTCAATAATTTGCGCTTTCTTGCTCATAAGCCCTGCTGCCATGGCACAGGAACACGCGCTAGCCATGCATGGTACGCCTGAATTATCACCTGATTTCACCACTTACAAATATGCCAGCCCCGATGCCCTGCAGGGGCGAACTTTGAAACAAGCGCAAATCGGAAGTTTCGACAGCCTCAATCCGTTTTCCATTCGCGGCAATGCAGCAAGAAACATTCGTGAGCGTGTGTTTGAAAGCCTGCTCGACCGCCATTATGATGAGCCGTTCGCGCTTTATGGCTTGTTGGCCGAGACGGTGACCGCAGCGCCTGACCG
>CATDDF010000064.1 GCA_949498175.1 Alphaproteobacteria bacterium
GCGTATTGTCGGGCGCGATGAAGATGCGTTTTTATTGGAAATTCCGGCATGGTCTAAGCTTGACCATCCACTGATAGGGCGTAAATTAACCTTCATCATCAGGGCAGGCGCGCGGGCTATCGAACAAGAAATTCAAGTGCGTGACCATCGCTTGCTTCCACAATAAACGCGCAAGCGAATCAAAAGGGGACTCATTATGACCATTCAACCGGGAGACAAGCTACCTGATGCAACTTTAATGCATTTAACCGATGCCGGACCTGCACCGATCAGCACAGAAGAATTATTCGGCGGTAAAACCGTTGCATTGTTTGCCGTGCCCGGCGCGTTCACCCCGACCTGTTCGAACCAGCATTTACCGGGTTTCATTGAGAAGTCAGAAGAATTACGAGCCGCCGGTGTCGACACGATTGTTTGCATGGCGGTCAATGATGCTTTTGTGATGGGCGCATGGGGCCAGCAGCAAGGGGCCAATGGTAAAGTCATGATGGTCGGCGACGGCAATGCCGAGTTGACGCAAAAAATGGGTCTGTCGGTCGACAGTTCCGGTTTCGGCATGGGCACCCGTTCCGTGCGCTTTTCCATGATTGTGCGCGACGGTATTCTTGAAACATTGAATATTGAGCAAAATCCGGGGCAGGCTGTTGACAGCGGCGCGGAAAATCTGCTCAGCCAGCTCAGTTGATTTTATAAATAAGGAGCCATGCCTTGCCGCGCCAATTCATCGGCGCGCTCATTGCCGGCATGGCCAGCATGGCCCTTCACCCATTGCCAGTCAATTTCATGCCGTTGCGCCTGGCTGTCCAGCGCTTGCCATAAATCGACATTTTTGACCGGCTTTTTGGCGGCGGTTTTCCAACCGCGAGCCTTCCAATTTTCAATCCAACCGGTAATGCCGTCTTTGACATAAATACTGTCTGTGGTGAGCTGCACATAGCTGCCATCGGGCAGGCTTTTCAGTGCCTCAATGGCGGCCAATAACTCCATCCGATTATTGGTCGTTTCAAATTCCCCGCCGGTCAATTCATTTTCGCCCTCAGGGCCACAAATCAGCGCCCCCCACCCGCCGGGGCCGGGATTTCCCGAGCATGCGCCATCGGTGAAAATCTCATACATGGTCTAGCTCTCCAATCCGTATTCGGCAGCACTTGTTACATGGCGGTGGAAGCGCAAGCGGCGTAAATAATCGACCGGATTTTTCGGCACGACCAGCGCGTCTTCAGGGCGATTGAGCCAATCATAAAGCCGAGTCGTCAAAAACCGCATCGCTGCTCCGGCCGCCAAAACGGGAAGGGCCTCAATTTCTTCTGCCGACATCGGACGCACGGATTGGTATCCGGCCAAAAGCGCGCGCGCTTTGGTGATGTTGAAATTGACATCGGCTTCAAAACACCACGCATTGAGCATAATGGCGAGGTCATAAGCGAGCACATCATGGCAGGCAAAATAAAAATCGATTATCCCGCTGACCGCACCATTTTCAAAGAAAACATTATCGGGAAACAAATCGGCATGTATCACCCCTGTCGGCAGACCTTGCGGCCAAGCGGCTTCAAGGCGCGTCAATTCTTGGTTGATGATATCGGCCAAACCGGGGCTGGCTTCAGCGGCACGCGCTTGGCTGGCCTCAAATAATCGGCGCCAATTTTCCGGCCCCTGCCGATTTTCGCGGCGCATGGTGAAACCGGCTCCCGCCACATGCAATTCAGCCAATGCCGCCCCGACAGCGCGACATTGCGGCGGTTTTGGTGTCACTGTGCCGCGCCCCGACAAAAAACTGACCAAAGCGGCCGGCCGTCCGGCCAACTGTCCCGACAGCGCGCCGTTTTTTTGAGCTATCGGGGTCGGGCAATCAATGCCGTGCGCCGCCAAATGCTGCATCAGGCCCAAAAAATACGGCAAATCATCAGGGTTCACACCGGTCGCCGTATCCTCATAAATGGTCAAAATATATTTTTCATTATTCGTCTCGACGATGAAATTGCTGTTTTGCACTCCCGCTGCAATGCCTTTAAATCCGGTCACTTCGGGCAAGTCATAATGAGCCATGAATTCGGCTAATTGTGCCTCATTGATTTGCGTGAAAACGGCCATTTACGCGCTCCGTAATTGGCGCGGCAATTTAAAGCTGACCAGCTCGTCGCGCCCCGCCATTTCGTTTACAGATAGGGTATAGCGGGCGGCGAAAGCGTCAATCACTTCTTGGGTAATCTCTTCCGGTGCCGACGCACCGGCAGTCAGGCCGACATGTTCGGCTCGGTCAATTTGCGCCCAGTCAATATCATCTGCGCTGCCAATCAGCACGGCACGCGGACATCCCGATTGTCGTGCCACCTCAACCAGACGTTGCGAGTTTGAACTATTGTCTGCGCCAATCACCAAAACGCAATCGGTTTCACCGGCTAAAGCCTGCACCGCTTCTTGTCGATTGGTGGTGGCATAGCAAATATCATCCTTATGCGGCTCGGCAATGTCGGGAAAGCGCGCTTTTAATGTCGCGACAATTTCGGCAGTATCGCTGACCGATAGCGTGGTTTGCGTGGCATAGGCCAGCGCGCCTTTGGGTGGCGATACGGTTTCGGCATCATGGCGGGTTTCAATCAAGGTTATTACGCCGTCAGGCACTTGCCCCATTGTGCCGACCACTTCGGGATGACCGGCATGGCCGATGAGCAATATATGGCGGTTATTTTCAAAATGTCGCTCGGTTTCAATATGCACTTTTGAGACCAGCGGGCAGGTCGCATCGAGCCAATTCAGGCCGCGCATATCTGCCGCTTGCGGCACGGCTTTTGGCACACCATGGGCTGAAAAAATCACCGGCCGGTCATTGGGCACGGCGTCCAGCTCATCGACAAATACCGCGCCCTTGTCACGCAAGCCGTCAACCACGCGCTTATTATGAACGATTTCATGGCGCACATAGACCGGCGCACCGAATTTTGCCAGTGCCTCTTCAACAATCAGCACGGCACGATCTACACCGGCGCAAAAACCACGCGGTTTTGCAAGAGTCAGTTTAAGAGCCTTTTTTTCGGTCAAGCTCAGGCTTCCTTTACAGTAACAAGTGAATGTTTTATTGAATGAGCCGCGCGCTGCGTCAAGCTGTTTGGCGAAGATGGCGCAAACGAAAAGGTCACTTCATGGCAAAGTCTATGCTGAAAATCATGAAAACGACCCGTCTGATTGCGGTTGCGGGCTTTGGCCTGATTTTGTCCGGCTGCTTGGGGCTGGGCAATAATATTGATGAAGTGGTGCAACGCCAATGTCCAACTGTTGCTGTTCTGACAACGGCTGATGTACTTGTGGTGGACGGGCTGACGGTCGAGATTTCTAAGGCCGAGCTCAAATGTTTCATCAATCTAGATGAAGAAGATGAATTGCTGGCTTCAGTGACGCTGAGCGGGCGCGGCGATGCGAAACGGCAAGTGCCGCTGTTTTTGGCTGCACTGGACGATAAGGACGTGATGACGGGCCGCACGCAATATAGGGTGACATTCCCAGCAGGCCCCTTTTCCATAAAACTGCCCAATATGGCTTATGGCAAAAAGGGTGACGGGCAAAAGCCGCGTCTGGTCGCCGGATTTGTTTTGACGCAGGCGCAATTGGAGGCAAATCGCGCCGCTTATCGCAAAAAATTGGGTCTCGGCGACTGATTCACAACAGATTTGCCCTGCGACTCGATGAGCGTTTGACTCGCATCGACTCTCAGCCTACTTTTTTGAATATCAAATGATCTTCACGGGAGACATCGTCGCAAGGCGAGGCCGAAGGAGCAACCGCCCTCGGAAACTCTCAGGCAAAAGGACCGTGAAGTGATGGCACTCTGGAAAGCAGTCGGCATGATGCGCGGCTCACCGAAGGGGTAAATCTCTCAGGTTCACACGACAGAGGAGGGTGTAATCGGAATGGTTCCGATTACACTTTTGGAGTCGTGACAGGGTGAACGCACCACTGACATTGAAAAAAACGCCGCTTCACGCGCTGCATGCCGAATTGGGCGCGAAAATGGTGCCCTTTGCCGGTTATGATATGCCGGTGCAATATCCGCTCGGCGTGATGAAAGAACATGTTCATACGCGCGAAAAGGCCGGCCTGTTCGATGTCTCGCATATGGGGCAGGCTAGGCTGACGGCGCATCAGGGCGATGCGGCGGCCTTGTTTGAAGAGCTTGTGCCCGGCGGCATCACCTCGTTGAAAGACGGGTTTATGCGTTATACGCAATTGACCGACGATAAGGGCGGCATTCTCGACGACTTAATGGCGACGCGCTTTGGTGAGACGCTATGGCTGGTCGTCAATGCGGCCTGCAAAGACACTGATTTTGCCCATATTGCCGAAAAACTGGACGGGCGCGCCAATTTACAGATTGAACAGCGCGCTTTGCTGGCTCTGCAAGGGCCGAAAGCCGAAGCGGTGCTGGCAGAATTCATGCCGGCGGCGCAGGAGCTTGTTTTCATGCAAGCCGTATGGAGCGATTGGCAGGGCGCAGAAGTGCTGATTTCGCGCTGCGGCTATACCGGTGAGGACGGCTATGAAATTTCAATCGCCGAGAGTAAAGCGGAAGCGCTGGCCAAAGCCTTATTGGCGCATGATGATGTCGAAGCCATTGGCTTGGGCGCGCGCGACAGCCTGCGCTTGGAAGCGGGGCTTTGCCTTTACGGCCATGATATTGATACGAACACGACCTCGGCCGAGGCTGATCTCATGTGGTCCGTGCCCAAACGCCGCCGCGATAATGGCGATTTTCCCGGTGCTGCCATTATTAACGAACAAATGGCCAATGGCCTGGCCAAGCAACGTGTCGGCATTTTACCGGAAGGGCGCGCGCCGGCGCGCGAAGGCACGGAAATTCAAAATGCTGATGGCGAAACCATCGGCACCGTGACCAGTGGCGGCTTCGGCCCAACTTTGGGCGGGCCATTGGCCATGGGCTATGTGCCGCCAATTTATGCCGAGGCAGGCACGGAAATTCACTTGATTGTCAGGGGCAAAGCCATGCCGGCGCGCATCGCCGCTATGCCGTTTGTCCCGCAGAAATATAAAAAGGGGTAAGACCATGAGTAAAAAATTCACCAAAGACCATGAATGGATCAGCCTAGAAGGCGAGGTCGCAACCGTCGGCATTACCGATTACGCGCAATCGCAATTGGGCGATGTGGTTTTCGTGGAAGTGCCGGAAGCGGGTAAACAGGTCGCCAAAGGCGATGATGCGGCAGTGGTCGAAAGCGTCAAAGCGGCCTCTGAGGTGTATGCGCCGGTCTCCGGCGAAGTGGTGGAAGGCAATGGCGAATTGGAAGGCAATCCGGCTTTGGTCAATGAAGATGCCGATAATGCCGGTTGGTTTTTCAAAATGAAATTGGCCGATGCCGGAGAGCTCGACGAATTGATGGATGAAGCGGCTTATGCCGATTATGTGAAGGAACTGGACTGATGCGTTACCTCCCCCTCACCGATGCCGACCGCCAGGCCATGCTGGCGACAATCGGGGCCGGTCAAATAGATGATTTATTTGTCGATGTGCCGCAAGCGGCGCGCCGCGAAGGCACGGTTGAGTTACCGCGCCATCAGGGCGAAATGCAGGTTGAGCGGCAGCTTTCGGCCATGGCGGCGAAAAACATGACGGCTTCCGCCGTGCCGTTTTTCTGCGGTGCCGGCGCCTATAAGCATCATGTGCCGGCCACGGTTGACCATATTATCCAGCGCTCGGAATTTCTCACCAGCTATACGCCTTATCAGCCGGAAATCACGCAA
>CATDDF010000065.1 GCA_949498175.1 Alphaproteobacteria bacterium
AAATTATTTGAGATGGGCTGGCGCTTGACCAGTCTGGCGCTGTTCCGTGTCGCCAAAACACTGGCCCCGATTATGGAAGCGCGTGGCGGCGGTAAAATCCTCGTGACTTCGGCGACCTCGGCCATGCGCGGCAATGCAGGGCAGCACGCCCATGCGGCAGCGATTGGGGGTCGCCGCCTATTATGCCAATCGCTCAATGCCGAATTATCGGTCAAAGGCATTCATATTTGCCATATTTATATTGATGCGCCGATTGAAGCGCCCGACACAATCGGCAAATTGCTGGGGCCGGAGCTTTATCAGAAGCTGTTGGAAGAACGCGGCAATGGAAAAGATATGCTGGTCATTCCTGAAAAAGTGGCAGAGACTTATTATCATATAGCGCATCAGCATCGTTCTGCCTGGACCAGCGAAGTCGATATTCGACCCTATTCAGAACAACCTTGGTGGAATAATTAAAGAGGAGGAAGCTATGCCGATAGAAGTTGAAAAAACCGGAGCTGCCTGTGGGGCATTCGTGACCGGTGTGGATTTGACGCAAGATATTTCCGCCGATTTGGCCGGAGAATTGCGCGCCATTTGGCTTGAAAACAAGGTAATAGCGTTTCCCGACCAAAATCTCAGCGATGATGATTTGGAACGTTTTACACTTGCCTTTGGCGAATTTGGGGAAGACCCGTTTTTCGGCCATATTGACGGTCATGAAAACATTGCCGCCATCCAACGCAATGCCGATGAAAAAACCCCCATATTTGCTGAATTTTTCCATTCCGATTGGAGCTTTTTGGAAGTGCCGCCGGCGGGCACTTGCCTTTTTGGTATCACCATTCCGCCCAAAGGCGGCAATACGCTATTTGCCGACCAAGTGGCGGCCTATGAGCGTCTGCCCGATGCGATGCGCGACAAAGCCGACAATCTGACCGCCATTCATTCGGCTGAATTGGGTTATGCCCCCAATGGTGCCTATGGTGATGATGATAAAGATAGCGGTCGGTCGATGAACATTATTCCCAGCGAACGGGCGCGCGAAAAGCGCGAGCACCCATTTGTTCGCACGCATCATGAAACAGGAAAAAAAGCTCTGTTCTCATCGCCCGCTTACATTCAGGCCTTTGTCGGATACGAAAAGGAAGAGAGTGACGCATTACTCATTGAATTTTACGGCCTGCAAAGCCAAGAAGAATTGGTCTACTCCCATAAATGGGAAAAGAACACGCTGGTAATGTGGGATAATCGCTCATTGCTGCATGCGGCGACCGGCGGCTATGACGGCTATGACCGTCTGCTGCACCGCACAACCATTGCCGACACACGGTTCTAGATGGAATAAAAACGGGCGCATGAAGCTCACGCGCCCGTTAAATTTGTTCGCTCAGTTAGCGGACGCTGTTCAAATCCAGCGGGCCGTAGCTGGCGATTGTCGTTGTCCAAATCGCGCCCAGCAGGGTACGCACTTTGGCCATGCCTGCAATGGCCGCACGGAAGTCAGGATTTTTGGCTGCTTCGGTGCGGTAGTTTTCCAAAGACGACCAACTATCATCGCCGAAAACGACAATATGGCTGACACCGGGTGTGCCTCCGGCAGTCACCCGCCAGACATCAAGCGAGCCCGGCATATCTTGCATGATGCTGGAATTCATCAAACGGGTTAGACGTGCCACATAATTTTGCGGGTCGCTGACGGCGGCGGCCGCGCCTTCCCAAGAGCCGCCACGCTCATTATTGATTTCACCCCAACCGGCAACATGGGTGTAAACCGTCTCTCCGGTCAATGTTCCGTTGGCTGCCAGTGCCTTACGGAAACGATCCCAATCGGCAGTGCCGTTAAGGTTGGCTTGGGTGGCTTCCCATGTTGCCAAATCTTTATAGACGACGGCAAATGAGAAGTTTTGCGGTGCCGGGCCATTGGCGGCGTGGGCATTGACCAACATCCGGCCTTCAAAGGTTTTGAAAGTGTCGGATTGGACGAATTTATCGACCGCTGCAAAGAAGCGGTTTTCCTTAGCCGGTTCGACCGACCAAGCATAATCTACCCATACGGCTTGCGCGCGGGCAAAGCCCGTCATGGCAAGCAAAACAATCACTACTCGAAATAACATGCTTCAATCTCCATTAAGCAATTAGGCGTTTTCGCTGCCCCATTTGGCAGCAACAAACAGATAAACCGACAATGCGGCGTGCGCCAACATGGCAATCGGCGCGAGCATTTGCCAAGCAGGCGGCGTCATGGCTTGACCGACCGTCAGGCCATTATTTTCCATAAAGGCTTTCATCAATGGTGCATTGCCCTCAGCGGCGAGGCTGCTCAACGTGCTGCCAAGCCCAAAAAATGCCGTTTGGCTGGCGGCAATTATTGTGAACGTGTTGAATATAAAGAAAACCGCAATGGCCGCAGAAATGCCGCGAAACCACATGGGTTGGTGACGTACCAAATAGGCGATGACAATAATCACCAGGCTCAGCATGCCGTAACCAATATTATAAAGTCCGTAAACTTGGCGGTTCTCAACAGCCAAGTTCCATAGTTCCATTTCAGTCATGAATTCCCTCCTCTGAATGGTTAGAATATCTTTCAAATTTGGCCGCGCCGCCTCAACCCAAATAATTTGTTTATTGGCTTGCATCGAAAAGCGTGATGGGCTTTCATTTTACTAGAGGGGGTCTGAAATGCGTTTTTGTTCAGACAGCGTAAGCAAGATACTTGCATGCGACCAGATTGCGGAGGGTTTGGAATTTGACAAGCGCCCCAGCAATCAAGAGCTGATATTCAGCCATATTTTGCTGTGTCATGAAGAGGGCCAGCGTGTCGTGCCGCGCGATTTGACGGAAGTCATAGGCTGCAGTCCGGAAAGTTTGCGTTTGATTTTACGCAAAGCCGAAAAACGGGGCTATTTGCAATGTTCGGGTCGCCCGGATTATGAAATCAAACCATGCGCAAAACTGCTTTGGCTGGTGCATGAAGTGAGCCAGAAATGGCTGATCAACAATCAAAGACGTCTATTGCCGTTCCAACCGACTGTGCGCCAAGTCTATACGGTGACGCAGGCTTTTGACATTCATTCGCGCGTCAAAAATAGGCACGGTTTCATGTTCAAATCCCCGGTCAAGCGCGGCATTGTTTTTTTTGTGCTTGACCGAATGTGTTACGGGCAAATTGAACTGAAACGTTTGAAGCGTAATTTTCCGATTGACCATGAAAGCTTGCGCCAATTTATCAATATGATGGTCGATGCAGGCTATTTTGAAAAACAGCGAAAAGGCAATCAAACCTATATCCGTGCGACGCAAATGTTGAAAATGAAAGCCGATGCGGCGGTGGAAGAGGTATGCGTTGGACTGAACCGGTTCTCCGACGGTTTTAGCACTTATAATGATTTTATTGCTTGGCTCACAAATCATGGCGATGAATCGGGCAAACCGGTCAACGCGGCTTAATCGGCACTGATGTTTCGTTTTGCAGGTTTGTTTTTTGTTGCCTTGCCCAATTTGGAGAAATTTCGAGCTTCAAATTTCTGATGCTTTTCTGCTATTGTTCAGCACGCATTCGCGTTGCCCTGGGGTGAAGCCAATTTTGGTAAGAGCAAATATCAGCCGTTTTCAAAGGCTATAGGGAGTTTCATGGCAGAGTTTTTTCAGCTATTGATCATCGGTTTGTCGCAAGGCTGCGTCTACGGCCTCATCGCAATGGGTTTTGTAATGATTTACAAAGCCACGGAAATGGTCAATTTCGCGCAAGGCGACATTATGATGCTCGGCTCTTTTATGGCCTTCACCCTTATTGTTTCATTGGGCTTGAACTTCTGGCTCAGCCTGTTGCTGGCCATGATATTAATGGCGATATTTGGATTTTTGGTTGATGCTGTGGTGGTGCGCCGCATTATCGGTCAGCCACAATTTTCCATCGTCATCTTGACGATCAGTTTGGGTTTCATTTTCCGCGCCGCCGCCGGTATGATTTGGGGGCAGGCGCCGCTCAGCCTCGACACGCCTTTTGTCGGTACGTCAAATTTTGCCGGTGCCGTTATCGGCCATGACCGCCTCGCCATAATGGGCGGCACGGCCATTTTGGTCGCGCTCATCTTTTTGTTTCTGCGCTATAGTCGCTGGGGCATTGCTATGCAGGCGGCCTCGCAAAATCAATTGGCCGCATTTTATGTCGGCATTCCGGTCAAGCTTGTTTATTCCGGTGTTTGGGGGCTTGCCGCTGCCATTAGCTGTGTCGCCGGTGTTTTGCTTGCGCCGATTACGCTGATTGACCCGCTCAACGGCTTTCTCGGCATTAAAGCTTTTGCGGCTGCCGTTATTGGGGGTTTCGGCTCGCTGCCCGGCGCACTCATTGGCGGCTTGATTATCGGCATTGCCGAGCCTTTCGCCGCCGCCTATTTACCGGAAGTGAAAAACATTATCGGCTATCTGATCATGTTTGCCGTATTGATGATGCGGCCCGAAGGGCTGTTCGCAACCATTTATCAAAAGAAGGTGTAGGCCGGTGCGCGTTCTTTTTAAAACCGACTATAATCAAGACATCAAATTCGCCAAACATAGTGGCTATATCTTCTGGTATGGGCTTTTGCTGGCTGCCGTATTCACCGCGCCTTTCGCGCTTGATACCTATTGGATAAATGAACTGACGCGCGTGCTGGTTTACGCGCTTGGCGGATTGGGGCTTATGGTTGTGACCGGCTTTACCGGTCAAGTATCGCTTGGCCATGCCGCCTTTATGGCCATTGGTGCTTACACGCACGCATTTCTTTTATCGCAAGGCGTGCCGTTTCTTTTCTCACTGCCGATAGCGGCGCTCACATCGGGTGTTGTCGGGCTGATGATCGCTATTCCGGCCAGTCGCATGACCGGTCTTTATCTGACCATTGCGTCGCTTGCTTTTGCCATTGTGGTGGAAGATGTCATCATTCACTGGGAAAGCGTAACCGGTGGCAATCGCGGCATGTTGGTCGATGCGCCGGTCTTGTTCGGCTATGAAATTTTCGAAGCGTGGGAATATTATTATATCGTTCTTGTGCTGCTCATCATGTCGATTGCATTGGTGCTGAATATTTTGCGCTCGCCGCTCGGTCGTTCCATGTTGGCGGTTCGCGATAGTGAAATTTCGGCCGAAAGCCTCGGTATTCGCGTGGCGCGCACCAAAGTTTTGGCATTTCTGATTTCGGCTTCCCTGACCGGTTTGGCCGGTGGCTTGTTTGCCCACTTCATTCAGTTTCTGTCGCCCGAAACCTTCGGCATTATTCTGTCGATTCAGCTCTTGCTTATGGTTGTTGTCGGCGGGCTTGGCACCGTGCATGGGGCTGTTTACGGTGCCTTTCTTATCGGTTTCCTTGAGGCGTCGATTTCAATTTTGAAAGATGTTTTGCCGCCCGCCATCGGCAATCAGCCGGGGCTGGAGCCGGGTCTGTTCGGGCTGATACTTGTCTTGTTCATTATTTTCGAGCCCGAAGGGGTTTATGGCCGGTGGCTTAAATTCCGCACCTTCTTGGAGAATTTTCCGTTTTACCGCCGCAATACGTTTAAGCGCCAGCGCAGCTATCTGAAAACGGAGCGCATGCGATGAGTTTCTTCGAGATTGAAAATTTGAGCTTGAGCTTTGGCGGTGTGAAAGCGGTCGATGATGTCAGCTTTACGATGAATGAAGGCGAAGTGTTTACCATTGTCGGCCCCAATGGGGCGGGTAAATCAACCGTGTTCAATATGATTTCATCTTTCTATGCGCCGGATACCGGCCATATTCGTTTCAAAGGCGAAGACATTACGGCAGCACGCGCCGACCAGATTGCGCGTATCGGCATTGCCCGCACATTTCAAAATATCGAATTGTTTGAACATTCGACCGTGCTGCAAAACCTGCTTATCGGGCGCGAGATTCACAATCGCGTGCCGGTGTTGCGGCAGCTGATATTCGATCCGGGCGTGCGCCTTGCCGAGCTGGCGCATCGTGCAAAAGTTGAAGATGTCATCGATTTTCTCGAATTGGCGCATTATCGCGACGAGCGCATTGCCAATCTGCCTTATGGTGTGCGCAAGAAGATTGAACTGGGACGCGCTTTATGTGTCGAGCCGAAATTGCTGCTGCTCGATGAGCCTGCCTCGGGTCTGAACCCTGAGGAAACAGAAGAAATGGGTTTTTGGATTGACGACATTAAAAACGATCTCGGCATTTCAGTGCTGATGATTGAGCATGATATGAGCCTCGTCAATGAAGTGTCGGATCGCGTGCTGGCGCTCAATAATGGCAAGGTGATTGCCGCGGGCAGCGCGCAAGAGGTGCAAAACCATCCCGATGTCGTCGCTGCCTATTTGGGAGGCGCGGCATGAGTAATCAGGTTTTACAAGTCCGCAATTTGGAGACTTTCTACGGGCCGGTCATGGCCATTCGCGGCGTCAGCCTTGATGTGGAAGAAGGCAAAATTGTTGCCGTGCTTGGCTCAAACGGGGCGGGCAAAACAACGGTTTTGAAAACGATTTCCGGTGCGATGGAACCGCAAAAAGGCAGCATCAGTTTTCACGGTGAAGATATTGCCGGCATGGAGCCCGACCGCGTCGCCAATAAGGGCATCGGTCATGTGCCGGAGGGGCGCGAAGTGTTTCCGTTTCTCTCGGTGCAGGAAAATTTGGAAATGGGCGCGTTCCGCCGGAGCGACAGCGACGCCGTTGAGGAAGACCTTGAAGCCGTCTTCAATTACTTCCCGATTTTGCGCGAGCGCGCCAAAAATGAGGCGGCTTATTTATCCGGCGGCCAGCAGCAAATGTTGGCCATTGGCCGCGCCTTGATGATGCGTCCGCGCATGATGCTGCTTGATGAGCCATCGCTCGGCCTGTCACCCAAGCTGGTCGGGGAGATTTTTGAGATTATCAAGCGGCTTAATGAAGAGCAGAAAATGACTATTTTACTGGTCGAACAAAACGCTCATATGGCGCTGCAATTGGCTGATTTCGGATATGTGCTGGAAGTCGGGCGTGTGGTCATGGAGGGCGACCGCCAGCGCTTGCTCGACAGTCGCGACATTCAAGAGTTTTATCTTGGCAAAAAAGAGGAAAGTGCACGTGGCAAAAGGCGTTGGAAACAACGCAAGACGTGGCGCTAGGCGGAGGGGATAGCGATGAGTGATATCAGTTCTGAGCCGTTAACCGTTGTCGAAGGCTGCGAAAGCCTGCCACAGCTTTTCCGCAAACGCTGCACTGAATTGGGCGACCGTTTGGCCATGCGTGAAAAAGAATTCGGCATTTGGAACCGCTTTAGCTGGGATGATTATTATCAGCGCGCGCGAGAAATCGGCGCGGCCCTGATGGAGATGGGGCTGCAGCCCCGCGAGGTTGTGTCGATTATTGCCGAGAATCGCAAAGAATGGCTGTTCTTCGATATGGCGATTATGTGTAGTGGTGGCATCACCAATGGCGTTTACACGACAGACGCGCCGACGCAGGTTCAACATATTTGCGTAGATAGCGCAACGCGCTTTCTTGTCGTCGAGGATGAAGAACAACTCGATAAATATCTGGAAGTGCGCGATGCCCTGCCCATGGTTGAAAAAGTCATTGTGCTGGAAGATGAAGGTCTGAAAACCTTCCAAGACGAAAAAGTCATGTTCATTGACGATATTTACGAATTGGGCCGCGCCCATCTCGATAAATATGCGGATGAATGGGATAAACGCATTGACGCGGTAAAACCCGACGACACGGCGCTGCTGGTTTATACGTCAGGCACAACGGGCGCGCCGAAAGGGGCGATGATTTCGCATGCCAATGTTTTGTTTCAAACCAAAAATGCCGGCGTTTGGATTGGCGATTGCTATGATGAAGAAATTATGTCGATTTTGCCGCTCTGTCATATTGCCGAGCGCACATTCTCGGTATTTTTGGCCTTGCATTATCGTTGGGTGGTCAATTTCGTTGAAGCGCCCGATACCAGCTTCGAAAATACCATGGAAGTGTCACCGACCGTTTTCTTCGGCGTGCCGCGCATGTGGGAGAAAATGTATTCCGGCGTTGTCATCAAAATCAAAGAGGCGATTTGGCTTGGTCGCTTTGCCTATGATTGGGCCGTCAGCGTCGGCGAGCGTTATGAAGAGGCACGCGAAGAAAACGGCCCATCGGCAGTTTTGCGCGCCCAACGCTGGCTGGCTGAAAAGCTGGTATTTCATAATTTAAAAGTGATGCTGGGGCTGGACCGTGCGCGCATCATGTTTACCGGTGCTGCGCCCGTGGCGCCCGACCTTATTCGCTGGTATCGCGCC
>CATDDF010000066.1 GCA_949498175.1 Alphaproteobacteria bacterium
ATTGACCGCATTGGATGAGCCGACAATGACAATCAGTCCGGCAATCAGATAAAGCGGCAGGCCGAAAGGTAGAAGCAAATCTTTGAGGAACGGCACGGCATAGCTGGTCGCCAATTCGGGCGGCAAATTGGCGCTTATGAAAATAATCGCAACAATGGCAATTACCGATTCCAATACCAGCTTGACGCGTCCCGGCACACCATCGCTGGAGTGGCCACGCAATTTGGAATAATCATCGGCAAAACCAATAAGCCCGAAGCCGAGCGTTGTTAAAAGCGCGATCCAGAGGAAGATGTTTTCCAAATTGCCCCATATGAGGGTTGAGCCGATAGAAGCCAGCAAAATGAGCAAGCCACCCATGGTCGGCGTGCCGACCTTAGTGGTCAAATGCGATTGTGGCCCGTCAGCACGAATGGGCTGCCCGCGACTTTGGCGGTTGCGCAATGTGCTTATCATCCACGGCCCCAAAATAAAGCTAATGAGCAGCGCCGTCATGGTCGCACCACCGGCGCGGAAGGTGATGTAATTGAACAGATTGGCACCGGGGAGGTCGCCAAGAATTTGTGTCAGATAATAAATCATCGGCGCGCCTCTTTTTCTTGCCTCGTGTCGGTCAAAAAGTCGACAAGCCCGTCCACCACCAAGCCCATGCGGCTGGCGTTTGAGCCTTTGACCATAACAACATCATTGTCTTGCACCTCATTACGCAAAATGGAGAGTGCGGTTTGATGATTGTCAGCATGTGCGCCCATACGCCCGGGCGGCAGTGCGTCGTGCAAATTTTTCATCAGCGCCCCGCATGTGATGACCAGATCAATATCGGCGCTTTCCGTATTATCGGCCAAAGCGGCGTGTAAATGTGCCGCGTCATCGCCAAGCTCAGCCATGTCGCCCAAAACGGCAATGCGCCGCCCGCGTCCTTTACGCGGGGCCAACCCCAAAGTCGCCATAGCCGCCGCCATAGAGGTTGGATTGGCATTATAACTTTCATCAATTAGCGTGATCGGCGCATCATCCGCACCGAGGCGATAGCGCGCGCCGCGACCGGCCAGACCGTCATACTCAGCCAAAGACAAAGCGGCCAAAGCCAAATCGCCGCCGACCAATTGCACGGCGCTCAAAACGGCGAGACTGTTGGCGACCAAATGAATGCCCGGTGCGCCAACTTTATAGGTTACGGCCTGCGAACCCAGCATGGCGGTAACGCAAGAACAGGCCGAGTGCAGCTTGGCGCGGCTGACATAATTATCCGCCGCCTCATGCCCTTCAGTCGAGAAGCCGATTATTTTAAGTGCCCGCGCCTCGGCTTGCTGTCGCAACATATCGAAATAGCCATTGTCAAATGGCAGAACGGCGCTGCCACCGGCTTCTATGCCGGTCAATATTTCCGCTTTCGCCGCTGCCAACGCATCCATAGAGTCGAAATTTTCAATATGCGCCGCTGCAATAGTGGTGATGATGGCACAATGCGGGCGCACCATATTGACCAGAGCAGCAATTTCACCGGCATGGTTCATGCCCAGTTCGAAAACGCCATACGCGGCGTCTTGCGGCAGCCGCGCCAGCGATAACGGCACCCCAATATGATTATTGAAGCTGCGCTCGGCGGCATGGGTTTTGCCCGATTTGGCCAGCGCATTGGCAAGGCTTGCTTTGGTGCCGGTTTTGCCGACGCTGCCGGTTATGGCGATAATTTGCGCGGCGCTGCGTTTGCGCGCGGCGCACGCCAGACTTCCCAGAGCCGCCAAAACATCATCGACCGGCAGCAATACTGCCCGTTTGTCCAAACCGGTTTTATCAAAATCCGCACCGACCAGCGCCGCCGCAGCACCATTGTCAAATGCTTGCGCGACATAATCATGGCCATGCGCTTTTTCGCCCGGCAAGGCGACAAAAATATCACCGGCCAATAAATCGCGCGTATCGATTGCAATGCCTTGCGCGTGCCAATCATGCGACACGGCGGCGGTCAAATGCGCCTGCAAGGCGGTCACCACATCTTGGCCGCGCCAGAGAACATCACGCATGGTGCCCTCCTTTCGACGCCAATATCGTTTGCGCCATAGTGACATCGTCAAACGGCAAAATTATGTCGCCGATAATTTGCCCACTCTCATGGCCTTTACC
>CATDDF010000067.1 GCA_949498175.1 Alphaproteobacteria bacterium
GGCGCAGCGAAGACGAATTGCGCGCGCGCTATCCCAAGGCGGATATCATCGAGCAAACCATGCCGCACCACAGCGCGGCACTCAGCTATTTCAGCAATGCCCCGCAGCTGCTGACACTGCACTTAAAAGGCACGCCGTTTCAACTGTCGGTATGGCGCAGCCTGTTGCAAATTCCTTTTGCTCGAGCCAGCAGCTATAAGGCGATTGCGCAACAAATCGGCAAGCCGAAGGCCAATCGAGCGGTAGGCTCGGCGGTAGGTAAAAATCCGGTCTTTTTTATTATTCCGTGTCATCGCGTCTTGGCACATGACGGCACTTTGGGTGGCTATTATTATGGCCTCGAGAAAAAGCAGGACATTCTCAATTTCGAGGCGGCACGCGCCTAGTCGAGCGGCAAGCGGGTGATGCTGTGCAGTGTTTTCAGCAAATCTTCGCGCGTCAACGCCACGGGGCGAAACTGCTCGGCGGCATAAAGAGGCGCTTGGTCATCATAATGCGGTGAGGCAGGGCGCGTGCTGGCGGCACCGAAATTATGCACCATGCCGGCGCTCTGCTTACCGTTCTTATCCCAAGCCGTATAGACGACAAGCCCGTCACCGGCGACGGCTTTGAGGCGACCGTCTTTTTCAGGCAATCCGTAAATGGCGCGCAGCGTGTCAGGGCCCCCGCCGAGGGGCAAATCGGTTGTGCCACGCAGCAGGCGGTTGCGCTCTTGCCATTGCGGGTCAAGCCGCCCGAAAGCGGTCATAAGTTCTTCAAGGCAGGTGTCGTAAACAGGCGCAATATCGGGTGCGGAATTACCGGCCTGTTCGGCTTTCCATTCTTCCGACAAAAGGCACACGGCGAGCGCCGCTTGGCGATTGTCGCGCGCCGCTTCGCCATTCCAAGCCGCCAATAGGCTTTGACCTTTTGCATGCAATGACCCTGCTTCAAATTCCATATCGACAATGCGCCGCACATATTTCATGGCGCGGCTTTCGGGGTCGTAAAACTTATCCCATTTAACGGCTATGAAATCGGCCTCGCTCATGCGATCGGCTTCGGCAAACATAGTCAATCCGCGGACAGCGCGATTGGTCATGCGAGTTTGCAAGCCAAGTTCAGGCGGGTAATTATCACGCGGCAAATTATCATTGGCGGCGGTGACCTGAAACGGGTCTTGATTGGTCGATAAAAGATAGCCTGATGCCGGATTGCTTAATTGCGGCATTTCCTCAAAAGAAATCTGCTGCTGCCAAATCAAATCGCTGCGGTCGCCGGGCAGATATTTCTGCCAGCCCCAACCGGCGGCGCGATCGGCTATACGGCCATTATGTAGAAAATAAATATTACCGCTGCGGTCAGCATAGACAAAGTTGAAAGAGACAATGGCTTGCATGGCCATGGCTTTTTTGAATTCTTCAAGATTGCGCGCCTTGTTCATCGCCATCCATTGCGCGGGCTGGCGCATTTCACCCATACCTGCAAAACGTAACGCATATGTGCCGTGAGCGGTCTCAAGGGCAGGGCCGTGCGCGGCCTTCAACAAGGTGCGCGGCACGGGCAGATAAAAATTGCCGAGAAGTTTTATTTTCAGCCAGTGGCGGCGGCTTTCAAAAGCGCGCGGTGTGCCGTCCAGCATATATTCGTCATCGTTTTCCGGGTTAAGGGTCAGCTTATAAACATCGACAAGGTCGGGCTTGTTGACCGTCACACCATAGCCGATATCGGGGTTGAAGCCTTTGGCGATAAACGGCATGCCCGGAAAAACCCCGCCATGCATATCCCAGCCTTCACCGGATTTTACATGCGCTTCATACCAAGCGACAGGACCGGTTAGGGGCTGGTGCGAATTGATCATGATGCGCGTTGCGCCATCCGATGACTTGCGGCTGTTAATGGCGAACGCATTGGACCCGACGGGCAGACCTGCTGCTCCGATGTGGCGTGTCAGTGAAGCGCTGTCCGGGGCGCTTGCCAGTTCATATTGCGGGCTGTCGGCAAACAGCTTGGTGACGTGGCTTTCAAATCCGTAAAACAATAAATGCTGTAATGAGAAACCGACCGTCAAATCTTGTGGTGTGATTGGGAAGAGGCGCGGGTCGGCTTCCATTGGATGCATCGCGGCATAATAGTTAAGGCCGTCCGCATAAGCCTTTAAATGGGCGCGGATTTGCGGTGTCAGCACGCGCTCATAATTATCGGCCACATGTCGGCGCACGTCGAGCCAATGGACAAGAAAGTCAATCGGTGCACCGTCTATACCAATCTCGCGGGCCAGTTCGCCGCGATAGAAAGGTATCATTTGCTGCATGGTTTTAAAGTCGTCCTCGGCATGGGCATAGGACAAGCCGAAGGCAACATCGATATCGCGCTTGCCGTAAATATGCGGTGCGCCATAAGCATCGCGAATAATCTCGACATCATATTGCGCCGCTTCGGCAATGGCGGCGTCCGGCTGCCAGGCTGCCGAACGTGAGGCGAAGAGCGCCAGATTCAGCAAAATCATAATTGGCGCAAAGGCCAAAAGGCCAATCCACAGGCGGCGAAAAAAGTTTTTCATGATGTCTCCCGAATCCAGGAGAGAAAATAGGTCTGAGCGGCCTCTCGGCAAGCTTCGGAAAATGGAAAAAATTGCGCCTTTCCGTTAACGAAATTTTATCCAGGCCATTTCTAAATTGCGTCCGATCGAAATTGAATTTCGGAAGGATGCGTTCAGCCATGTTTGAGAATCTGAAGGGCCACACTGCCCAGTTTATTAAATCGCTAATCCTTATTGTTGGGATTGTCGGCACAGCACTGCCTGCCAAAGCGGAAATTATTCATTTTGACAGCTTGGATTTAACACAAGTGCGGTCAAAAAATTTGGATGATTCCTATGAGCGCCGTTTCACTGCGCCCAATAATATGGAGATTACCTCAATTGAGTTGAAACTTTCGGAGAACCGAGACTCGCAGCCCTTGGCTTTTTCGAGCGTCACAATTTCAATTGATGGCTCGATTTTTACTTATTCGAGCCATGACGCCACAGCAGGCACGATTGCTCTGATTGGCCATGCGGAGCTTTCCGCCGGTGATGTTGCCACCATGGTTTTGGGCGGCACATCCACTTTCGGCAGGGCTTTCTCTTCCGATGCCAGTCTCAACGGCCTCGGTCATTTTTGGAGCTCGCATTTCACCGGATATTATCCGCGACTGCGCCTCATCGAAAATGAAGACCCTTTCTTCATCGCATAGCATGGTGAGGTTTGGTGCTGATTTGACCAGCAACAATGGCTGGACCTACAGCGCCAAAGGCCGCCTGCAGAAATATAAAACCGGCAATATTGGCAGTTTGAGCCTGCAAGCTGCCTATCGTTTCTGACGAAAAATGGGCCGATACGCGGTTTTTGGAACTGCGTATCGGCTCTCGCTTGATGGTTTACTTGCCGGAATTGGCAGGTATGAAAAGCGGCAAAATGCAGAAAGCTGTGCCGATAAGACCGATAACCAACATAATCGGGTTCGAGGTCAAAGACGGTTCAGGCAAAGCGCTGCCGACACCCATAAGTTCAACAAAAGCTGACGCCGTTTGTGGAATTTCTACACCCTGATCGGCATAGTTTTTCAGCGTCCAAGCATGACGCTGCTGCATGAGAGCCATTTGCGCGCCCATAGTGATAAAATTGAAGCCGACGGCGAGGCCGAATATCACGGCCAAACCTTTGGCAATCGGGTTGTCGGTATTGCGTTCAACCAATACTGACGTCACCCGCATGCCGAGCCAAAGCAGAAATGCCGAGCCGATGAAAAACAATCCCATTGATATGTAAATATCTGCGTAGAAACTGTTTGAAGCAATCATTGCGTCCATTTTTCCCTCCAAAGTAAATTAACGCCCCGCTTGTGAGCGGTTTGAAAAGTTTGTGCAAATTTTCGCGTAAAGTCTTGTGAAAATTTAATGAAACAGTTTTTTTGGGGTGCGGAGGCCTCATCATTTTGAATTAATTAACACAGGACAATCATGTTCAGCGTTTAAGAAACCCATGAGGGGGGAAAATTATGGAAGAATATCAAATTTGGTCGCTTTTTCAGTCGGCTCGTATTGCAAATGGACTTGGGACGATAGCAACAATTCTGCTGATTTGGCTGGCACTGCGCACGGCCGTCCAAACCAGAACACCGGTGAGCGGCGAAGAATCAAACACTGTAGCAAAAGTCATTTCATCGGCTTTCTGCCTTCTGTCAGTGTTCTTTGTGTATAACGCATGGACATTTTTCAGCGCCAATAACCCACTCACAGCTCGTGCCCTTACGCAATTGCAGGCGCAAGGTACTGAAATTTCGGATATTGCGACGGGGTTTATCGACTATGTCGGAACCACTGAGCCGTCAGGCGTAGGCGTTCCCGGCATGGTGTTCTTGCTGGTCATCACTGTTATGATGATGGCGCAAATTTGGATGCCTAAAGAAGGCAAATAAGCCAAGTTTTCCAAAAATATGAGAGCGCGCCGGTTATCAAATCGGCGCGCTTTTTTTGCGGCGCTTCATCATCATCAAAAATGGCGGAGAGGAAGGGATTCGAACCCTCGATGCGGGATTACCGCATACTCCCTTAGCAGGGGAGCGCCTTCGACCACTCGGCCACCTCTCCACCGCCGTTGATAGACAAGGGGGCTATCTATTTCAAGTAAATTTGCTGTTGCGAGATGATTTTCAGGTAATTTGCAGAACCAAACGGAAAGAGCCTTCACATAGTTTATGTTTTTTAACCAATGCGAGGTGATAAGACGACCCGTGTGGTGAAATCACCATTGCAAGTTTGTCGAGAATTAGGACCTGAACGAATTTGGGATCATGTTTTCCCGTCCGTTGTGAGGGGAGAACGTTCCCTCGTCTTCCCGATATGAGCGATGATACAGTGGCGCGCGCGTTCTTATTGGCTGACCCGTCGACGATTTATGAATATCGAATGGACGCAGATGATGACGCGCAATCGCTGTCGCATTCAAGCCTTGTTCTTGGCGCTTCATTGCTGACTGAAAATAATTGGCTGTTCAATGCCTCGGCTGATTTCTTCGTCTATCAATCGGGCAAATTGACCGGCCTCACCCTATCGGCGTCAAAAGCGTTCTAGACTAGAACTCTTCTTTGAAGGGGCGCAGGTCAAGCTCTTGCGTCCACGCCGAGCGGTGTTGCTCGTGCATCATGAAGAACGCATCGGCAATGGCGGCAATCTCAAGCGCGCCGTCTTCGCCCTTGCTGTCGAGATATTCGGCATAGCGTGAACGCACTTTGTCGCCATTAATGGCTCCATCAATAATTACATGGCCGACGTGAATGCCCTGCGGGTTAAACTCGCGCGCCAGTGACTGCACCATCATACGCAGAGCGCCCTTACCGGCGGCAAAAGCGGAAAATCCTGCCTTGCCGCGCAAAGAACCACTGGCACCGGTAAACAACAGACTTTGCCGTGGCGCGCTGTCGCCTTGCTTAAGCATAAGCGGCACAATGGCTTGCGCGGTCAGAAAGCCGCCAAAGCAGATGACTTTCCACATATCCTCAAACACCTCAGCAGTGACATCGAGGAATTTTTCCGGGCGATTGTTTCCCGCATTGTAAATCGCCAATTCCAAAGGGCGGCCATCTTTCTCGATTTCTTCAACCGCCGCATTAACAGCCTTTTCATCTGTCACATCAGCCAATAGGGCAGAGGCGCTGCCGCCTGCTTTTTCAATATCGGCGACGACTGCGTCTATCTTCTCAGCCGTGCGGCCATTGACAAAAACGTGCAGCCCGCGCGCGGCGGCGCGGTGGCACAGTTCTGCGCCCAAACCCTGACGTGGGCCAACCCCGAAAATGACTGCGCTGGTTTTCGTTTTGCTGATGTTGCTCTCCCCATGCGGCGCAATGCTTGTCGCCGCCAAATCATGTGGTATGTTGCCGCCAAGTCGGCAGGGAGACAAGCCCCGCCGTGCATATAGGAGCGAAAAATGTTTCGGGGTGCGATAACGGCACTGATTACACCTTTTAAAAACGGCGCGCTCGATGAAGCGGCGCTGCAATCGCTGGTGGATTGGCAAATCACGGAGGGGATTGACGGTTTGGTGCCGGTCGGCACAACCGGAGAAAGCCCGACCTTGAGCCATATCGAGCATGAGCGCGTTGTCGAAGTTGTGGTCGAGGCGGCGGCCAAGCGTGTGCCGATTATCGCCGGTGCCGGTTCCAATTCAACAGCCGAGGCGATTGCCTTTACGCAGCATGCGGAGAAGGCGGGGGCTGATGCGGTGTTGCACGTCACACCTTATTACAACAAACCGACGCAAGACGGGTTGTTCGCGCATTTTGCGGCGATTGCCGAAAACACCGCGCTGCCGATTATTCTCTACAATATCCCAGGACGCTCAATCGTGGATATGACGCCCGAGACGATGGGGCGTTTGGCCGAGATTGACAATATTGTCGGCGTGAAAGACGCCACTGCCGATATGGCGCGGGTCGGCCAACAAGCTGAAACCTGCGGCGCGGATTTCATTCAGTTGTCGGGCGAAGATGCCAGCGCGGTAGATTTCAACCGCGCCGGTGGTGTCGGCGTGATTTCCGTATGCGCCAACATCGCGCCGGCCAAATGCGCCGCCGTGCAAAAAGCCACGCTGGACGGCGATTTTGACAAAGCCGAGGCGCTGCTGGCCGAACTTTTGCCGCTGATGGATGCGCTGTTTTGCGAAACCAGCCCGTCACCGGCCAAATATGCGATGGCGCGGCTTGGCAAATGCCAAGAAGAAATTCGCTTGCCGCTTTTACCCGCCTCCGACCATGCGCGCGCGCAAATTGATGCCGCAATGGATGGCTTGGGGCTTTAGTCATGTCTTCGAAAGCGGGTGGCCGCAAGAAAAACAGTGCGGGTGACGGCACGATTACCGAAAACCGCCGCGCCCGCCGCGATTTTGAAGTCACCGAAACATTTGAGGCCGGTCTGGTGCTGCAAGGCACGGAAGTGAAAAGCCTGCGCCTCGGCAAAGCCAATTTGGCGCACAGCTTCGCCACGGTGCGCGATGGCGAGGGCTTTTTGATGAATGCCGATATTCCCGAATATGTGGCGGGCAATCGCCACAACCATAAAGCGACGCAGCCGCGCAAGCTGCTGTTGCACAGGCGCGAATTGAACAAGCTGATGGCGGCGGTGCAGCGCGACGGCATGACGATTGTGCCGTTAAAACTCTATTTCAATGAACACGGCAAAGCCAAGCTGCTGCTCGGTCTGGCGCGTGGCCGCAAAAAAGCCGACAAGCGCGATGTTGAGAAAAAACGCGACTGGCAACGGCAGAGGCTAAAAGCACTTCGCCGCTAGCGGCGTTAGTGCGCCTTGCCCCAGCGCAGCGAGCGAAGCGAGCAAGTCGGAAGCGCGCCTACTCAGATAGCCGCGCCCTTATATCCGCAAACACATTTTCAAACATGGCTTCCGTCAGGCGGCCCGTATTGGTGTTGTAGCGCGAGCAGTGATAGCTCGAGACCAGCGTGAAATCGGCCAGTTGATAGGCGGTGGCGTGGCCGAAGGGCGCATCTTTCAGCTTTACGCCCGTTGCGCGCAGCACGCTGTCATGCGAAATTTTGCCGAGCGACAGCA